>CAVJEY010000063.1:8606-11601 GCA_963648745.1 Christensenellaceae bacterium Phil1 | reverse complement strand
TATGGTATGATGTCGAAGATTTGAGCAAAAATAAGTTTAAGGAGCAGAGATGAAGATACTTTTAAGAGGCGGCAATGTATATATGGGAGGCAGATTTGCTGCAGCGGATGTTCTGATTGACAGAGGCACAGTTGTTTCCATTGCTGATAATATCAATAATATTTCTGTTGACAAAGTTATCTCATGTGATAGCTTTTTTGTTTGCCCGGGGTTAATAGATGCGCATGTGCATCTCAGAGAACCGGGTTTTTCATACAAAGGGGAGATTAAGACAGAAACAGAGGCCGCAGCGGCGGGAGGTTATACAACAGTGCTGGCGATGCCAAATGTGATGCCTGCGCCGTCTGATCCGGCTTCTCTTGAAGTGATGGAGGAGATAATCAGAAGAGATGCAGCTGTAAAAGTTATTCCATACGGTACAATTACAAAGAATCAGAGCGGAAGAGGCAGTCTTTCGGCTATGGATGAAATAGCCGGAAGAGTTGCCTCTTTTTCTGACGACGGCAAAGGTGTACAGGATGAAGAGCTTATGCGGCAGGCTATGACTAAAGCAGCATCTCTTGGCAGGATTATAACCGCTCACTGCGAGGATGAAGCCTACCCCGCATATGATGCCAGAAGTGAATGGAAGCAGGCTGTAAGAGATATAGGGCTTGCAGAGGAAACAGGCGCAGCGCTTCACATATGTCATGTGTCATCTGCCAAAACCCTGGAGGCTGTCAGAGCTGCGAAATCAAGAGGCGTAAATGTTACCTGCGAAACGGCGCCACACTATATAGCCTTTTGTGAAGATGACATTAAAGATGACGGCAGGTTCAAAATGAATCCGCCCATAAGAAGCAGCAGAGACAGACAGGCAATCATAGAGGCAATCATAGACGGCACCATAGATATGATAGCGACAGACCATGCACCTCACAGCGCAGAGGAAAAATCAGGAGGCTTTGAGAGCAGTCTTAACGGAGTCATAGGACTTGAAACTGCATTTGCGGCAGTGAATACGCTGCTTTGTGAAACGGGGAAAATCCCTTTTGAAAAACTGGTGCAGCTTATGAGCATAAACCCTGCCTCAAGATTTAACCTTGACGGCGGGCAGATTGCACAGGGTGGACCTGCTGATATAGTGGTGATAGACAGGGATGCCGAATGGGTGATAGACAGTGATAAATTCAGAAGCAAAGGCAGAAGCTGCCCTTTTGACGGCATGAAGGTAAAGGGTCAGGCTGCAGTAACCATATGCGGAGGTGATATTGTTTATGAGAGATGAGCTTTGGCAGATTGAAAAAAACAGGCAGATTGCAGAGAACATTTTTGAAATGAGACTTGCAGGAAACACGCAGGAGATAAAAAGACCGGGACAGTTCATAAATATTCTGATTGAGCCCAAATTCCTGCGAAGACCGCTGTCCATAGCCTCATGGGACCAAGACGGCATTACGATTGTCTACAGGACGGTCGGAAAAGGCACGGAAATATTAAAGGATATGAAAAAAGGGCAGAGCCTGAAAGCAATGTGTCCCCTTGGGAATGGCTACGATCTGGAACTGATTCCGGAGAAGGCGGTGCTTGCAGGCGGCGGCATGGGAGCGGCTCCTATATATGCGCTGGCAGAGCGGCTTGTTTCAGCAGGCAAAGCGCCGAGAGTAATACTGGGATTTAAGAACGAAAAAGAGATTTTTTTTAAGGAAAGGTTTGAAAAACTGGGGGTTGACCTCGTAATAAAGACAGAAGGCTTTGTAACGGACTGTATAGACGAGGGAGAATATGTCTGCGCCTGCGGACCTCTGCCGATGCTTGAGGCAGCATGGAAAAAAGCGGCAGGAGGCCAGTTTGGTTTTGAAGAAAGAATGGGATGCGGCTTTGGCGCATGTATGGGGTGCGTATGTAAAAAAAGATTAGGGGAAAAAAGAGTCTGCAAAGACGGACCTGTGTTCAGAAAGGAGGAGATTTTATGGCAGACACCAGAGTAAGACTTGGGAAGTTTGAGCTTAAAAATCCGGTGATACCCGCAAGCGGCACATTTGGCTATGGCTTAGAGTTCGCACAGCTGTTTGATCTTAATATACTCGGCGGAATTGCGGTTAAAGGGACGACAACTGAAGCAAAACCGGGCAACGAAAGTCCCAGAATAGCAGAGGCTCCCGGCGGCATGATAAATTCCGTGGGGCTTCAGAATCCGGGAGCGGCAGATGTGGCAGCAAAAAAAATTCCGGAGCTTGCAGAGAACTTTGACGGAGTTATCATAGCGAATATATGCGGTTCCTCGGAAAAAGACTATGCGGCCTGTGCGGAAATTATGGACGGATGTCCGCAGGCTGATATAATTGAGGTCAATATAAGCTGTCCCAATGTAAGCGGCGGCGGTATGGCCTTCGGGCAGAGCGAAAGTCAGGCTGCGGCGGTTACAGAGGCGGTAAAGGCTGTGACTCATAAGCCTGTATATATCAAGCTCAGCCCCAACGTCACGGATATAGCTTTAATAGCATCAGCCTGTGAGAGGGCGGGAGCAGACGGCATAAGCCTTATAAATACTCTGCAGGCAATGAGAATAGATATAAAGACCGGAAAACCTGTGCTTGCCAATGTAATGGGAGGACTTTCGGGTCCTGCTGTATTCCCGGTAGCGCTGAGAATGGTAAATCAGGTAAGAAAAGCAGTGGATATACCCGTAATAGGGATGGGCGGCATAGTCTCGGCAGAGGATGTAATCGAGATGATTATGGCAGGAGCGGATGCTGTGCAGATAGGCGCGGCGGCTTTGAGAAACCCATGGATATATCCCGAAATAACACAGAGGCTGCCGGTGCTTATGGAGGAGCTCGGCATAGATAACCTAAGGGAGGTAACAGGAATAGTATGAAAAGAGAAGTAATTATAGCGCTGGACTTTGACAGCAAAGCGAAAACACTTGGGTTCCTTGACAGCTTCAGAGAAACAAAGCCTTTTGTGAAGATAGGAATGGAGCTTTTTTACGGCGAGGGGCCGCAGATTGTAA
>CAVJEY010000063.1:0-8355 GCA_963648745.1 Christensenellaceae bacterium Phil1 | reverse complement strand
ATAGATTATCCCATGGAGGATGTTGTGGCAAAATATGCGTCAAATGCAAAAGCCGCAGGCCTTGCGGGAGTGGTATGCTCACCCCTTGAGGTGCCGGAGGTTAAGAAGCTTTGCGGAGAGAGCTTTGTGACAGTAACTCCGGGAATAAGGTTTGCAGGCGAGAGCAGAGGTGATCAGAAGCGGGTTGCGGCACCTGCACAGGCGGCAGAGCTTGGTTCGGATTTCATAGTGATGGGACGATCCATAACAGGAGCGGCAGATCCCGAGGAAGCATATATAAGGGCGATGAGAGAATTCGGAGGTGATGATAATGAGTAAACACAAAACAGCGGAGCTTCTGCTGGAAACAGAGGCTGTATTTTTAAGACCTGATGAACCGTTTATATGGGCCAGCGGAATTAAAAGTCCGGTATACTGCGACAACCGGCTGATTCTGACTGCGCCTCAGGTGCGAAATATCATAGAAGCAGAGATAGCTGATACTGTGAAAGCAGAATATCCCGGTGCAGAAATACTGATGGGAACAAGTACCGCCGGCATAGCTCATGCGGCGATAGCAGCGCATATTCTGGGGCTTCCCATGGGATATGTGAGAGGAGCGGCCAAAGATCACGGCAGAGGCAACCGTATAGAGGGCAGACTGCTGCCGGATCAGAAAACAGTAGTCATAGAGGATCTCATATCAACAGGAGGCTCGGTGCTTGATACGGTAGAGGTTCTGAGACAGGCAGGAGCAGAGGTGCTGGGGATAGTGAGCATTTTCACATATCAGTTTGAAGAAGCCGCGCGCAGACTGTCAGATGCGGGAGTAAAAAATACCAGCCTGTGTGATCTTGACAGTCTGATGCAGGCGGCACAGGCAAAAGAATACATAACGGCAGAGCAGAGAAAAATGATAGAAGCTTTCAGAGCAGATCCGAAGAAATGGAGGTAAGAAAGGCGTGAGAAATCTTATTAACATAACCGACCTTTCGGTTGATGAAATAAATGAAATGATAAAAACGGCAGAGGATATAATT
This sequence comes from Christensenellaceae bacterium Phil1, assembly GCA_963648745.1. Taxonomy (GTDB): domain Bacteria; phylum Bacillota; class Clostridia; order Peptostreptococcales; family Anaerovoracaceae; genus UMGS973. The sequence continues at coordinate 7,336 of CAVJEY010000063.1, read as the reverse complement.
GAAAACCCGAAGGACTATATGGATATATGCCATGGCAGAAAACTGGCAACACTGTTCTTTGAGCCGAGCACCAGAACAAGACTTTCGTTTGAAGCTGCAATGCTTGAGCTTGGAGGAAGCGTGCTGGGGTTTTCGGAGGCGGCGTCATCTTCGGCAGCCAAGGGCGAGAGCGTCAGAGACACTGTCAGAACAGTAAGCTGCTATGCAGATATAATTGCGATGAGGCACCCCAAAGAGGGAGCACCGGTTGCAGCGGCAGCAAGATGTGAGGTGCCCCTTATAAACGCCGGCGACGGTGGACATTTTCACCCGACACAGACGCTTACAGACCTGCTCACAATATGGAGAGAAAAAGGCAGACTTACGAATATGACCGTAGGAATATGCGGGGATCTGAAATTCGGCAGAACCGTCCATTCCCTGATAGAAGCAATGTCAAGATATGACGGCATAAAATTTGTGCTGATTGCGCCCGAAGAGCTCAGAGTTCCCGGATACATCACCGATATGCTGGACAAAAAAGGCATAGAATATGTGCAGACAGAGGATATGGAAAGCGTGATAGGAACCCTTGATATACTGTATATGACAAGAGTGCAGAGAGAACGGTTCTTTAATGAAGAGGACTATATCAGATTAAAGGACACATATATACTGGATATGAAAAAGCTTGAAGCGGCAAAGGACAGCCTGTCGGTGCTTCATCCGCTGCCGAGAGTAAACGAGATTGCAACAGAGGTTGACGATGATCCGAGGGCGGCGTATTTCAGACAGGTCCGCTGCGGCAAATATATAAGGATGGCCCTTATACTTGAGCTTTTAGGCATCAGGAAAGGAGAAAATTAATGAATGTAGATGGAGTAAAAAACGGAATAGTGCTTGACCATATAGCGGCAGGAAAAAGCATGGAGATATACAGGCTGCTCAATCTGGATCAGATGTCCTGCAGCGTTGCGGTGCTGCAGAATGTACCCAGCAGGAAATACGGCACAAAAGATATAATTAAAATAGATGAAATGATAGATGTGAATCTGGATATAATCGGCTATATAGACCCTAATATAACAGTCAATATTGTTAAGAACAACGAGCTTGTCAGCAAGCAGCATCTGTCGCTTCCAGAAAAGCTGGATAACGTGATTTTCTGCAAAAATCCAAGATGCATAACCAGCACAGAGCAGGAAATCGTGCACAGCTTCAGACTGGCGGATCCCGAAAAAAGGATATACAGATGCGTGTACTGCGATGCGGAGCACAAATAGGATAATCGGAGAGGTGCAAATGAATTTTTTGCACCTTTACCTTTAGCTGCAAAAATAGTATAATTACTTTGTATGCAAAGGAGAAATCTATGAAATGCACATATTTCAGGAAACTGCTCTGTGCAGTGACTGCAGTAATTATGATTGCCTTTACAGGCTGCACTACATTTGACAGTTTCAAAACAGAATTTATAACAGGCGACGACAGCAGTGACAAAGTTGTCAAAATAGGAGTATTTGAGCCTCTCAGCGGAGAGGATAAGAGCAGTGCGGCTCTTGAGATAGAAGGTATAGAGCTGGCGTACAGTATGTACCCTACAGTTGACGGCAAAAAAGTAGAGCTTATATATGCAGACAACAGATCCGACCTTTATGCCGCCGAAACAGCAATACAGGATTTACTGCTCAAAAATCCCGTTGCCATACTTGGCAGCTACGGCAATGCCAATTCACTTGTGGCGGGTTCGTATGTGGATGAGGCAAATGTGCCCGCAATAGCCATAACCAACACCAACCCTCTGGTTACCAGCACATCTGAATACTATTTCAGAGCATGCTTTACAGATACCGATCAGGGTACGGCGCTTGCCAGATATGCCTATTCGGGGCTCGGAGCCTCAAAAGCCGGAATCATAATTCCTGAGAATGATGAGGGCGCTTCGGCAATAGCTCAGAAATTTATGAAGCAGTTTCAAAAACTCACCGAAGACGAAGAGGCGGTCATAGTGAACGAGGAGTTTGAGTCGGGCTGCGGCGATTTTGGCAGTCAGCTTGACAAAATACAGGAGGCAGGAGTGAAGGTTGTCCTTATTCCTGTCAGCATGGATGATGCAGAGGATATACTCAAACAGGCTTATGACAGACATATGGATGTTAAATTCATGGGAATAGACAGCTGGGACAGTGACAGGCTGGTTTCGGCAATAGGCAAATTTGCAGCCTCCAAAGCAGTATTTACCAAGGTGACGGAGGTGCAGACCGCCGAAACAGAGACAGACGCTCTCAGTGAATTCATGGAGGCATATCAGAGCAGATACGGCAAGGAATCAACACCCGACAGCGCGACAGCTCTGGGTTATGATGCATATATGATACTGATAAAAGCCATAGAGCAGGCCGGAAGCAATGCTACAGGAGAGCAGCTGAAGGAGCAGATTTCATCAATACAAAACTACAGCGGTGCATCGGGGACAATATCATTTAATTCGTCGGGCGATCCGAGTAAATCCATGACGATATACACAATCAGTATTTCTGACGGCAGCAGCAGGGCTGCATATGTTGTCGAAGCAGACGGCAGCGGCAAACCGGTTAATCAGCCATAAGGCTTAATATAGAAAGGAAACATATTATGGAACAGAAGATAAGAGAAGCGCTGGAAAAAATAAGACCGTTTCTTCAGAGAGACGGCGGGGATATTGAATTTGTTGAATATACAGATGACAACATTGTAAAAGTAAGACTTCAGGGTCACTGTGCGGGATGTCCGGGCGCAAGAATGACGCTGGGCGGAGTTGTGGAGAGAATCCTCAAAGAAAGCTATCCCGAAATCAAAGGCGTTGAGGCCGTAGATTAATAATAACTGATATATTACTGCTATCCCGATAGCAGTAATATTAATATGGAGAGGTGAAACACAATATGGAAATTCTAAACAAAGCATATGAGATAATCAATCGGAAGCAGGATGAAATAATAAGCACGCTTCAGCAGCTTATAGCAATCCCAAGCGTTTCGGTCAGAACACAGGGAGACAGGCCTTTTGGAGATGAGGTTGACAGAGCCTTCAGATTTATGCTTCAAATGGCGGAGCAGGACGGTTTTGAAACATTTAATGCTGACAACTACGGCGGACATATAGATTTCAGAGGCGAAGGCAGTGAAGTCGTGGGCATATTAGGACATATAGATGTGGTGCCTGAGGGCAGAGACTGGGATTTTGAACCGTACGGAGGCACTGTTTCAGACGGCCGGATATACGGCAGAGGAGCAATTGATGACAAGGGTCCTGTCATAGCGACATATTGTGCCATGAAGGCTCTCAAGGAAGCAGGCTTCAGGCCGGACAGAACAGTAAGACTTATTCTCGGACTTGACGAGGAAACCGACTGGGAGGGCATGGAATACTACTTTACAAAGGTCAGAAAACCTGATTTCGGATTCAGCCCCGACGGTGAATTTCCTGCCATACATGGAGAAAAAGGTATCCTCATATTCGATATAGCGGACAAATTCGGCAAATCACAGACAAAGGGCATAGAGCTGCGCTCCGTCAGAGGCGGCAATGCCGCCAACATGGTTGCAGACCACGCAAGAGCAATAGTGCTTTCGGAGGACAGGGCGGAATACGAAAAAATAAAGGAGCTGCTTGCAGATCTCAGGAAGCAAAAAGGCTACAGGGTGACCCAGAAACAGATAGGCAAAAGCCTTGAAATTGCAGTGCAGGGCGTTTCGGCTCACGGTGCAAGACCTGAGCTTGGAGTAAATGCTGTTTCCGTGATGATGGATATACTTGGCCATATAAACTTTGCAAATGACGATATGAACTCATTTATAGATTTCTATAACACACATATAGGCTTTGAAACAGACGGCAGCAGCATGGGCTGCGGACTTTCGGATGAGCAGTCGGGCAGCCTTGTATTTAACGTGGGTATGATTGACATGAGTCAGAAATCGGCAGACCTTACAATCAACATCAGATATCCTGTTACCTTTGATGAGGACAGGGTATATGATGCCATGATGCCGGTGATAAACAGATACAATATGGGTATTGTAAAGGGCGAACACAAAGCGCCTGTATATATGCCGGCAGACAGTCCGCTGATATCGACCCTTATGAAGGTCTACAGAGAGCAGACAGGCGACACCGGCACACAGCCTCTTGTAATAGGCGGAGGCACCTATGCAAGAGCCGCAGATAATATTGTAGCATTTGGCGCGTGTATGCCGGGCGAGGAAGAAATGGCGCACCAGAAAAACGAATATATCAGAATCGACAATCTGATGCAGATGACCAAAATATATGCGCAGGCAGTCTACGAGCTTGCCAAAAGTGAGGATGCCTGAATGGACATAAACAGAATACATTACTTCTTTCAGGCGGCAGAGCTCAAAAATTTCACTAAGGCTGCCGAAAACTGCAATATTGCGCAGACCACGATAAGTAAATATATTTCGGTACTCGAAGAAGAGCTTGGCACAAAGCTGTTTGCAAGGGAGGGCAGAAACGTAAGCCTTACTCCCGAAGGAGAGCTGTTTTATGAAGGCATGAAAAAAATAGAGCAGCAGTACAGAGGACTCTGCCGGCAGATTGCGCAAAGCGGACAAAAAGAGCTGAGAATAGGTATGGTTACCAGCGATTATGCCGACTTTGACATACTCCATTCCTTTGAGCAGGAGCACTCCGATATTTCGGTGTATTACTCATTTGCAGGAGAAAAAAAGCTGCTTGCAGACCTTAAAGCTCACAGACTGGAGGCGGTAATAACCCCCGACTTTATAGGAGAGAGGCTGACCGAAACAGCGGATACGGCATCGGTAAGGCTGCTTCAGATAAAAGAAACCCTTACATGTTCAAAAGAGCTGCTTGACAGATACGGCAGTCTGCAGCAGGTCATAGCAAACACACCGATGATAACCAAAACAGACGATACGGAGCTTCACAGTCTGTGGAGGTCACAGCTTCAAAGGCTGTACGGTGCGGAATTTCCGGAAGTTACTGCAGTTGACAGCTTCCCGCAGCAGATGCTGCTTCTCAATCTTTCCAGAGGCTTTGCGGTGATACCGCAGGGCAGAGGCAGCGCCTATGAAAACCTTATATCGTTTAATACAGACGAAGAACTCGACGAGGTGGAGGTTATGCTTTATCTCAAAGATTACATAACACCGGCTCTGCGCACGCTGATAGAATATATATATGAAAAAAAGTAATTAATCAAGCAAAAAAATCCGTTTCACAAATGCGGCAAAACCTGTTAGAATCTGCATAGTGACAGAGCAGAGGAGGGATTGCTGTGCAGATAAATCTGACTGAAGGAAATCTGTTGAAGGTGCTGGCAAGGTTTTCGGTACCGTTTCTTGTATCAAGCTTCCTGCAGACCTTTTACGGTCTTGCGGATCTGTTTATAACAGGGCGGTTTAACGGAGCCGATGTAATTACAGCGGTATCTGTAGGCAGTCAGCTTACCCATATGCTTACGGTAATAATTGTGGGGCTTACAATGGGATCGACGGTTTTTATAGGCAGGGCTGTCGGAGAAAAGGATGATGAACGCCTTGAATACGGCATAGGAAATATAATAGTGCTGTTTGCAGGCTTTGCAGTTATAGCCACGGCAGTTCTGCTTATCTTTACAGACAGCATAGTAGCCCTGATGGAGACACCGGCGGAAGCGGTGCAGGAGACAGAATACTACCTTGCAATATGCTTTGCGGGAGTTCCGTTCATAACGGCATACAATGTCATAGCCAGCATATTCAGAGGGCTTGGCGATTCCAGGAGCCCCATGTACTTTGTTATAATCGCAGGGGTAATCAATGTGCTGCTTGATATCCTGTTTATAGGGCCTTTTGATATGAAAGCGGCAGGAGCGGCGCTGGCTACAATAATCGCTCAGGCTATAAGCGTTCTGACGGGAGTTATATCCCTTGTGCGCAAAAACAGAGGCTTTCGCCTGCACAGGGACAACTTCAGATTAAACCGCAGAGTGCTTTCGGATGTAATCAGAGTGGGAGTGCCTGTATCGCTTCAGGACGGACTCATACAGGTTTCTTTCCTTGTTATAACCATAATTGCCAACAGCAGAGGCGTTATGACTGCAGCTGCTGTCGGCATAGTTGAAAAAATAATATCATTTCTGTTTCTGGTGCCGTCTGCAATGCTTTCGTCTGTTTCAGCCATTGCAGCGCAGAATGCAGGCGCGGGCAAACACCAGAGAAGCAGACAGTCATTTCGGTACGGCATAATCATAACAGTGATGTTCGGACTCATTGCGGCGGGATTCTGTCAGATCTTTGCAGAGCAGACTGTGGCGCTGTTTTCATCGGCTGAGCCGCAGGTGATCAGGCTTGGCGGACAGTATTTGAGAGCCTATGCGTTGGACTGTATATTTGCGGGAGTGCATTTTTGCTTCAGCGGATATTTCTGCGCATACAGCAGGGCAATATATTCTTTTGCGCACAATATAATTTCGATAATGCTTATCCGTATACCGGGAGCATATTTAGCATCGGTGATGTTTCCGGATACGCTTTATCCCATGGGCCTTGCAGCGCCGGCAGGCTCGCTGCTGTCAGTTGCAATATGCACAGCTCTCTATATTATGATGCAGAGAAAACAGACCGGTAACCAATACTTGTAATGGTGGCAAAATGAAAGCAGGAAAAATCATAAAAATCACAGTTCTGATAATACTTGCTCTGGCGCTGGTTATAAGCGGGATTAAGCTCATAACCACACTCAGCAGACTTTCGGGTGAAAAAAACCAGATACAAAAACTGGCGGAGGCGGCAGAGCAGGGCGAAAACCTGTTTGAAAAAAACAGCGATATGATATGCTGGCTTGAGATTGAGGGCACAGAAATCAGTTATCCTGTTATGTATACCCCTGATGATCCGGAGTATTATCTTCATCGTGACTTTGACGGAGAGTATTCCTACAGCGGACTGCCGTTTTTAGACAGCAGATGCGACATTGACAGATCATCAAACCTGATAATTTACGGGCACAATATGAAAAACAGCACCATGTTCAGTCAGCTTCTCAGCTATGAGGATTATGATTTCTGGAAAACCCACAGATACATAGATGTAAAAACAGCAGACGGCAGGCGAAAGTATGAGATAATAGCCGCATACAGAAGCGAGGTGCAGGCAGAAGGCGGCAGCGGTTTCAGATATTACGGCTTTACAGATACGGACAAAGCCTCGGAGTATGACGAATATCTGCGCGGCATCAGAAGCCTTGCGCTGTATGATACGGGAATTTCTGCAGAATACGGCATACAGCTCATGACACTCAGCACCTGCAGCTATCATACGGATAACGGCAGGTTTGCAGTTACCGCCAG
>CAVJEY010000062.1:0-11674 GCA_963648745.1 Christensenellaceae bacterium Phil1 | reverse complement strand
GCACATAAAAGTTGATTATCAATAATTTTCTTTTGAAAATGAACAAGAAATCTATTGACAAATAATCAACAGAATAATAAGATGTAAGCAGTTGATTAAACATCAACACAAGAAAGGAGACATATGATAAATACAGCAAGATTAAGAGAGAGCATCTCCTCAAAAGGCTATAAGCTGTCATATATAGCAGAAAAGCTCAATATATCAGGCACAAGCCTTACTTCAAAGCTTGAGAATCGCACAAGTTTTAAGTTAGATGAAGTCAGTAAGCTGTGTGATCTGCTTGATATACGCTCCCTTGAAGAAAAAGAGTCGATTTTTTTTGCCAACAAAGATTACCAAAAATCAACTCAGCTTAACAGAGAGGAGTAGATATGAAAAGTTTCACAGAAAACGCCGCAATCAACCTAAAGATAGCGCTTGATTCGTACAAGCACATCAAAGGCTACAGCGACGAACAGATTGCTAAAGACCTCGGATGCAACGTAAAGACGATAAGCAAGATGCGAATGCGTCCGTTGGATGTATCAAGTAGATACACATTACCGCTTCTTGAAAGGCTGCATGCCGAGGAGAGAAAGAGATACGAATAAGAAAAGAGGCGAAGGAATAATATGACAGATCACATAGATATGAGCTGGTTGGCCACAGAAGCCAAGACCTGGGCGAAGACCCAGAAGCGTATAACCCACAAGATGGTCAGAGACCAATTTAACATATCCGAAGACCTGGCCGATGTCGTCTACCTCTATCTGAAGGTAGAGGGAATAGTCCACAGCATGGGCTACGTATATTAAGTAACAGCCCGCCGGAGCACGAGGGCAAACAAAAACACTTACAGCATTTACGAAGCGGTCACCGATTGCTAAAGCCGGTCACCGGAATAAGTAACCCGCGCACCGCGGCAGCAGGAGACATTTACATGCTAATAGTAAACAAAGAGAACTCTCAGGTAGCAAACATGGACAATATAACCGACATGTACATTAGCGATAGGAATGACATCAAGCTGAATTACATCGGCGGGTCTGGCTGCAAGATAGCCTCCTACAGTAGTTTTGATATAGCGGAAGAGGCGTTGAGCTGTTTAGCTGAAGCAGCAAACAAGGGAGTAAATGTTTTTAAGTTTCCGGCAGATAACATGTTAGAAACAAGACTCCGCACAAGAAACGACATTGCCTGGCATCACGCCACTGGTAAGAAAACCAAGGGGCACGGCGGCTCATGAAGGACAAGTCAATCAAAAAAATACGTCAGGAATTCAAGACTCAGGGTGTTTTCTACACACCAATTGCATTAGCTGAAAGACTGAAAAGCTACATCAATATTGCGCCACGTGATGCATATGACCCAACCTGCGGAGTGGGCAATCTGCTGAGCGTGTTTCCGGAAGATATACCGAAGTACGGTCAGGAGCTTGATGAGGTACAGCTTAACGAGATAGAGCTTAAAAACTTCACTGGATATGCAGGCGATACATTAACAGATGACGGCTTCAAGGGCCGGAAATTTCATTGTATAGTCGCCAATCCTCCGTTCTCGGTTCGATGGAATCCGGACGGGGCAGCAGCCGATGAGAGATTTGCGGATGCGCCAGTGCTTCCGCCACCATCTAAAGCGGATTGGGCGTTCATGCTTCATATTCTGCATCACCTGGCAGATGACGGCATGGCAGTCGTACTTGAGTTTCCAGGCATATTGTACAGAGGACAGAGAGAATACAAGATTCGCCGCTGGTTCTGCGAGAACGGATACATTGAACACGTTGCAGAGATAGAAGGCAACACGTTTGAAGATACGTCGATAGGAACATGCATCATCGTGCTTAGGAAGAACCGAGCAGACAAAAGCATAACTTTCGAACGGCAGGGCAAAACTTACGAGGCAACATACAGCGAGATTGAAAGAAACGACTTTACATTATCGCCCAATCAGTTCATAGAGGATGAGATTGTAAAGGAAACAATAGACCCTCAGCAACTGGAGTTAGATGCAAGGGCAAGCTTTTTGAAAAGACTCAAGCATGAACTGGAATTTGACCGTAAAGTCTGCACGTTGGAAGGAATAAGCGTTGTTCCATTTCTTGATGCAATAAAGATGATCGTGAATGAGTACTACGAATAAGAGCAGCAACACAACAATGGGATAAACAAAGAAGAGAAACATATAACCCACAAGATGGTCAGAGACCATTTTGGCATACCTGATGAGTTAGCCGATGTCGTCTACCTCTGGTTGAAGTTAGAGGGAATAGTCCACAGCATGGGCTACGTATATTAAGCTACAGCCCGCCGGAGCATGAGGGCTGAATAATAAAGAAACGAGGTAAATCCCTTTTTTTGCTGAAAATTTTCATAGTCTTGCTTCGGCTTTATTTACAGGAGATTCCGCCACATGGAAGTCAAATATTACGTTAGAAAGATGCTCGGTAAGAAGTTTGAAATCACCGGCAATGTATATGAGCTCGTCAATCTGGAAGGTAACACGGCATGCTTTCAGAGTGTGAACGATAACAGTCATATTGAGATGAGCATACATAGGCTGGTACATGGTCTGCTTCTTACCGAAGACATCAGAATAATAGCAGCAAACGAAAATCTGCTTAAGGCTTAAAGCCGGCAGCATTTACAGGAAAAGAATAGATATGCATAAGGCAGCAGTCATGAGGGATGAACAAGAGAGATACAGAGAGCTGCGTGAGCTCAAGCGCCTGGTGCAGCTGGCCATGAAGGAAAATGGCTGCACAGTCAGGCAAAGAGACGTAGCTATCATTGAGAGCTACGCCCACGGCGGCCACCGCTACGGCTACATCATGTACATAGATAAAAATACTACTGACGTGTTCCGCTTATATTTCAGCAAGAAATATTACAGCTATGAGCATAGGTCATTCTGGGAGATTGACAAGGTGCCTAACGGAATGGCGGCGGTGGAGGTTTTATAAATTAACCAATTATGGAAGGAAAAGTATGATACCAGCGAGCATGGGACCGGCGATAGTCGGCGGAGTTGGATTATTTGTAGGACTCATCGCACCATTAGTATGGCGCGATGACAAGAAAGCAGTGCTGCTATTCAGAATATACTGCGTGTTTGTGTTTACGGCCTACATGGTCTTCTGGGTGATACAGAACGTTTGCAACAATGGATGAAACTTCAGGAAGCAGCTTAGTAGCAGTAACCCTATCGCCTGTTGCAATCGCTGAGTCAAGCTTAAGCATAAGCTCCCGGATATCTTCAGGAGCATAAGCATACGCAAGCGCAAATGCATCGCCATAAGCTGCAAGCGCACTCCATTTATTACCCTTTATACATTCACCTGCTTTACGCAGATAACACTCATAAATATCGCGGCTGTACTTAATAGCATCACTTCGGACACACTCTCGAAGCTCAAGCTTCTTCATATGAAGCTGCAGCCAGACATTGAGCGCAGCAGTTATCACCGGAGATACGAAAGCGGCAACAGCAATAATGATTGTTACAGTAGTCGAGTCAAGATTAGACATAATAAACACCTCCGCAAGGAGTATACATTTCAACCGTGCCTTCCGTAAAGGCGGACAGAGAGCACCAGGGCTTTCAGGCACATTTTCAATCGATTGAAGTCGCTGAGAACTGGAATAAGGAAATACTGAAAGGAAAGTAACAATGAAAGAGATATGGATAGAGGAAGAGCTGGCTAACGGGCTGAAGTTCACAACAAGAAGATTAGTAAGAAGCCGCAGAAAGAAGCCCTGTAATATAGATCTGACAGCCTGCATCGACAAGGCTGTAGCAATCGGTACATACGGATGGACCATAGTGCTGTCAGTAGCAACGGCAGCAGTGCTCTTTAATATATGGTTCTGAATATGACGAACAAGGCAGCAGATATAAGCACAGCTTCACCGCCGACAATGATACACAAGCCGATACGCCGGATGTGTGTCATTTACAGGCGGAGCGGGAAGATAAAAGGAAAGAAGCTGCTTGCATGCGATGAACAGACAGCAAGAAAGGTATTCTTTTCTAACCGTACCGGCTATGGCGGCTGCGGAATTGAGATATTAAGAGTTGAAGAATACAGCAGGACACAGCATGAGAGATTATGCTGTGACAGCTGAAACAATATAAGCGGCTGCAGGCAATGCGGCCGCACCTGAAAGCAATAAGGAGCGAGTATGAGCGAAGCAGACAGAAAGATAATCAGAGAGCAGCTGCACAGGCTGTTAGATCTGGTTATCGAGACCAACGGCCTTGAGCCAAGGCGCAGAGAAATAACCGGAACACTGCCGACAGTACATTTTGAATATTACGGCAATGTAAACAAAGTCGTCATGTACATTCGCCCGGATGGATATGACAGTGTGTATGGCGATGCTATGAAGGAAATGCAGACCCTGATAGATTGCTACGTTAATGAGCCTATTCCGGATAAGTTTATAGATAAAGCGGAAAAATGCTGCAAGGCGGCACTGGGTGACAACAAGGAGTCAGAAGTACTGCTCAGAGACATTGAACGCGAAACAGCAAGAATAGTCGAGAGCAAGAAAAGACTCACCAACATGAAAGAACAATATGAAAGGCTTAGCTCCGAAGGAAGATGAACTTTAAAGGAAACAGAAAAGCTCCGCAATATGCCGAAGACATAACACTGGATGAAAAGGTTAAGACATTGCCACCGGACAGCATCATAGCAATAGGCGCTGCTGCACGGTTCTTCTATATCGGCACTGCCAAGGAATGGCTCAGAACCGAAAAGGATATAGATAAGCGTACCGCTGAAGACAAGCTCAAGATATGGGAGGAAGCCGTCAAAGGAAAGAAACTTGCGGCAAAGAGAAACGGCACAGTGTACATCGAACCGCCAAAGCCTGAGCATATCCCATTCGGAGGAAGAAAACTGCTTGATGCCTACAAGAGCATCACAGAAAAAAAACTCATTATCAAGATAGAAGGGACCGAGACCGGGAACCTTTCAAGCCTAAACGACTTAAACTGCATGAGCGAAGAAGATAAGGCAAAGGACTTTATAAGAAAACGTTATGCATTTGTAGACGGCAGGATTGTAAGCAAAAGAGCCGTAGAAAATGATGGATATGAACAGATCAGAGAGCTGATTATAAACACCAGAGCGCAGGCCTTCAAAATGGCTTATGAAGATTACCTCAATAGACCCACGCTGGAAAACAAGACAAAAGCAGACTACGCGGAGCTTAAGCTTAAGGACAATACCTTCAGAACACTTTCAGCCGGCCTTGATTCAGAAACCGTTATAAGGATGATCAAGGAAAAGGCAAAGCAGAGATACATGATGACGGATTAAGGATACAGCGATTATTCGAGAAAGGAGGGACATATGATAATAGGTTATGAGGCCTATCACAGCAACAGAGAACAAAAGAAAATCTTTAGATTAATAAAGATAGCCGCCGCTGTAGTGATGATAGTAATCATCTCATACATGTGCGGCAAAAGTGCCAGGGCGGACACTGCTATTATCTACAGCCCGGAAGTAAGGGCCGTAGAGATAGGCATAAGCCCCGAGGACGCTGCTAAAAGCGCAGCGAAAACCACAGAAAGCGCTGCCAAAAAGCAGCAGGGCACAGAAAGCACTGCAAACAGCAACATGAATCAACACGATTATAGCAGCATAAAGATCAGTGACAGCGAGATGGAAGAGCTAAGGCGCGTCGTAGCTGCTGAAGCACAGACACAGAGCATGGAAGGCCGCAGAGCTGTTGTTGAGGTTATCTTCAACAGGGTGCTGTCTGACAAATTCCCGAACACTGTGCATGGAGTACTAAGTCAAAAAGGACAGTTTGCTACATGGAAGATGCGTAATGCATCATGGGTAGTTCCTGATGCTGCTGTAGCTGCTATCGAGTATGTGATGGAGAACGGTCGCACAGTACTGCCGGATACAAACTATCTGTATTTTGATACAAGCGGTGTAAACGGCAGGAAGCATATAAAGATTGGAGCACATTATTTTGGGAGGGGATAGATATGCTGATACAAAGAGATAATCAGGGCAACTGGTGCTTAAAGGGCGTCAAGTGGAGTGAACTGCATGAGGGAGCAGTAATCACAATGCCAACATACGAGAAATTATATGCTGCGCTGTGGGAGTTGAAGGATTACGAAGCTGCAGGAAGCGTTGCAAAGTTCGAGAAGCTAATCAAAGTGCACTGCAATAAGCAGACACCATTTATGTACAAAGAGGCTGACGGCACAACATATCCGGTATGCAGCATGTGCACAGAGCCATTAACAGACAATAACGGTTGGAGAGCAGACTATTGCCCACATTGCGGTCAGGCAGTGCTGTGGAAGGGGGAAGAGTAATGGAAACGTGCAAGCTTGCAATAGGCGAAACGATACTATGCCATGACGCCGAAGAAGCCCAGGAATACATACTCAGCCTTTTAGAGCAGGGCATATTTGTGAAAGCAACACGCGAGCAAAAAAAAGTAAGACTTGAAATAACGTCTATGGAGCAAAGATGAGTCAGTTATCAATATTTGACAATCCGGAAGCAAAATACACGCAGGCAGATCTTGATGCCGCCTGGAAAGAGCAGGTGCATACATACAACGAGTTCAACAAAGACCGCAAGGACAACAACAAGGCAGCGGCATATCTTAGCGCCTGCAAAAGGTATGAAACGATTAAGAGGGAATTGAACAAATGCAAATTAAATTCGCATTAGACGCCGGGGCTTATGCTCCGGAGAAGGCACATATAGCAGATGCAGGCTATGACCTGAGAGCTACACACGATGGCAGAATCATTGATTGCTGTAATGACGGTACAGTATTCGATACCGGAGTACATGTTGCTATACCTGAGGGCTATGTAGGTTATGTACAGGGCAGAAGCGGCCTAAACATCAACAGAGGCATTATATGCCCAACAGGAACGATAGATGCAGGCTTTACCGGCAGTATAAAGGTCAAGCTTTACAATATGGGCGATGATACATATCAAGTTCATGCCGGAGATAAGATTGCACAGCTTATCATTCAGCCATTGGCAGACTGTGAGCTTGTTGAGGCGGATACACTGGAAGAGACAGAACGCGGAGATAGCGGATTCGGAAGCACCGGAAGATAAAACAAAAGCCCCGGCAAACACCGGGGCTAACAGAAGCTTCAAGCAAGCTTTGCAAGTAAAGCGTCCTGAAGAACTTTAGAACAGTTGATGCCTCTCTTATCAGCAAGATTGGACATCCAGGCGGGAAGAGATACATTCTTACGAACCGACTTAGTATCTGTCGCGCTTCGATATTTAATCGTATCAGCACGAATAATTGTAAGCACTGCACCGGACTCATGCTCAATATCTCCCTGAGGGGTAGGAACAGCAGGAGCAATGCCCTCGTCCTCCAGAACAACAAGGCAGCCGCATAATGCATCTGTTATAAGGTCGATAGCTTCAGACAGTGAATTGGCAGTAGTAATGCATCCGGGTACATCAGGAACCTTTGCATAGAATGTGCCGTCATGTTCAGTAATTACAGCAGTATATGTATATAGCATAGTGTTTATATCCTTTCTGGTAAAAAGGAAGAGGGCAGCAGCCCTACTTCCATTTAATGTTAGCTTCTTTGAGAATGTATCTCATATCATTTTCATTGAAATCATGCCTTTTAACCGGAATGGTCACATGCGTGTCAGGGTTGTAATAAATGTAATGGTTCCCGCCTTCCCGTTTAAGTAAAAAGCCATGTTCTTTAAGTAGCTTTATTGTTTGCTTTTGCGGGCTCATTGTTTACCTCCTTTCATGATGAAAGTATACACAATATTGTGTATTATGTCAATAGAATACACAAAAATACACAACAAACTATTTATATCCTGATGAAAGCCGGAGGACGGTATATGCCTTGCATATGCCGAGATCAGCTCCTTCGGCCTCCATCAGCATATAAACAGGACAAGTTACATATAAACTACGTTTTTACATAAGAGTACTTGGTCTTACTTTTTATTCTCCAAAATTAATGTGCCACCCTGTTTATAGCTGAGAGAGACTGCGGACGAGATCCACTGTCCGCAGTTTTCTTCTATTTAAAATTAAAAAAAAGAATACATGACGAAGAATAGGAGAGCCGGTCAGCAGACCGGCATGGGGCTTGTATACTACCCTTAAGTTAAGGGACACGGAAATTTAATAACAGAAACAAACACAGACAAACAGAAACAAACATAGTGAGAGATAGGCAGACACAGACGGATATAAACTGATATGGGCAGCAGAATATACTACAGAGAACAAAAGCATATATGCGGGGACAGTTATGACACTGCTCAATACATGGAGATTGATTTGTATCCTGTTTCAAGTCTGCAGCACACTGCATCCAGGAAGACCAAGCAGCGTGAAGCAAGCTCGTTAGCACAGCAGGCCTACAACGATAAAAGGGCAAAGCGTTATTGCGTTCAGCTTGTTAATACGAACTTCAACGAAAATGATTATTCATGGACCGGAACATATGACGATGAGCATTTGCCTGATCCGGAAGACAGAGCAAGAGTTCATAAAGATTTCAGCAACTATGTTAAACGCATATACAGATGGTGCAGAAAACACAATGTTGAATGCCCTAAATGGATTGTTGTTGCAGAGTACAGCACAGTGCAGGAAGACGGCAGAGTTTTAGGCCGTCATCATTTCCATGCAATATTTCAGCATACGGATGGATTAACGCGTGACATCCTGGAAGAACTATGGAGAGATAAAGACGGAAAGCCTATCGGCTTTACACGCTGCGAGCGTTTGCATGTTGACCATGGCTCTGTTGAAGGTCTTGTGCAGTATATCAACAAGAATAAGAGATGTGACAGAGGATGGAGGCAGGCACGTAATCTGAAAAAGCCTATTACTCCGGTGCCGAATGATTCAAAGTGGACTAAGAAGAAACTGCATGAAGCAAGCACGCTGTATATCGATGACGCTGCATTCTGGGAGAAACAGTATCCCGGTTATACGCTTAACCGCGTTGAAACTACAGTTAGCGATGCGGGGCAGAGGCACACGCTTGTTATCATGCGCCGTATTGATGCATATCATCACACCAGACGAAAAAGAGATTAACGGAGGTGCTTGTGTGAAAGACAGAAATAACAGAGATGCCAGGCGGAATGATAAGAATATTGCCTGTAATCTTAAAAAGCGTCTGATGCAGGTAAATGAGCGTAATACAAAAGAGCATCAGGCCGGCATTGATTACGCGGCATTACAGAGACGGATCAGATCCGTTTTGTTTAAGTGCATGGAATATGTCTTGCTGGCGGATTATAACGTGAGCTCTGAAGTATTTGACAATTACTCGAGCACAGCCGAGACAATATTGATGCAGTATGCACTGATCAGTCGCGATATATCCACTGCGGCCGCGGAGAAGTGGCTGCAGGATAAGCTGAGCGGCAGGCACTGTGTATTGTTTATGCTGCCGGTGATAAAATATCCTAAGAGGGGCAGGGAACGTATGGAGCTTGATTTTACAAGGCGTGATGCGTCAGTATGGGCGAAAGCGTTTTGTTATGCACTCGGAAAATCACCGGAAACGGGAGGCCTTCGCAGCGGTGCCGTTATTGATGAGATATTCCGCCGTGTTGCGAAGAAGTACAGAGACAGAGCAGGTATTTAAAGGAGTTGACGCATGCAGCAGGAAGACGCAAGAAATATTATCCTGTATTACAAGAATATACCGGGCATGATAAGAATGTTCAGACGGCAGAAAGAGGACTTGCTGTCTGAGTATGACAGCGCAAAAGCTGTTGTTATATCCGACATGCCGCACGGCTCCGGAAGTGTTGACACCACCGAACTTTTCGGAATGCAAGCAGCGGAAAAGGATGTATCAGGACGTATAAAGCAGATTGAAAAACGCATATCAAGACTCGAGAAAGACAGAGAGCTGATAACCTCCGCTATGGATGCCCTCAACAGTGATTACAAGACTATGCTGATCTACAAGCTGGCCTATGATTACACGTGGCCTAAGCTTAGCATTATCCTATCAGCTCCTGAAAGCACGCTGCGTTATCGTTTTATGTCGGCGCTTGAACGTCTGGCTGAATGCCTGGAAGACTCCGGAATAGATGCGGAGCTTGTAAAGAGAGCCTCGCGTGCGCGTTAATGGAATGAACAGGTTTTTATGTCTGGGATTATGAGCAGTGGAGCTCGGGCGGCCGCAACGTGTTGGCGGTGCGCTTTGACGGTTTGATCCGGCAAGACGGCTATATTGTAAAGTTAGTTTTCGCTAAAGACATCACGCGTATATATAAAGATTTCCGACAAAAATAAAAGGCTGTCAGAAAAACAAATACGAATCGGTGCAAAATTTGACAATCTGCGGCATGAATGCTAACATAAATTATCCAGAAGGCTAAGACATAAAAGGGCGGTGCGCTGTTGAAAATAACATACGCTAATAGCAAGATAGAGAAATATTTCACTGACTATCGAAAAATGCAAAAGCAGTTGCCCGCCGATTGGGTCAGAACCATAAAGAAGCACATGGATAGACTTGAAGCTGCGGAATGCTTCGGAGACTTCCTGGCATTAGGACTCGGAAGGCCGGAACAGCTTGTGGGTTTTAAAAATATCAGGTATTCGCTGCATGTCGCAGCAAATGCACGATTGATCATAGAACCAAACGCAACGCAGGACACTGTATTAATATGCACGGAGATAGAAGTAAAAGGAGTGAACGATTATCATGGCTGCAAAGAAAATTGGTATATCCAGTGATTTAATCATACACCCCGGCGAAACAATCGCGGATATCCTGGAAGAACGAAACATTACACAAAAAGAATTAGCTGCACGCACCGGAGTGACACTGGAATATGTCAGCAAGGTGATAACAGGGAAAAAGGATATCTCGGCTAAATTCGCACTTGCATTAGAAAATGCTCTTGGAGTCCCTAAATCGTTTTGGATGAACCTTCAGGCTAATTATGATGCCGAGATGTCAGAGGCCGGCAACAACCACACAATTACGAACAAAGAACATGTACTCAGCAACATTTTTAAATACCTGAGAAAAAGAAAACAACTTCCCGGTAGAATCTGACTTTAAAACTTGAAAATTTAATTACTTGTGATAATATTTTTGTATACACAAAAGGGGCGGTTAGCAGGAATGCTATGGAGCTCGCCCCTTCGTGTTGTCCCTTATTTAGTTTTAATCTTTAATCAATTCTGTGAGATATTCAATCAGCTCATCTTTCGGAGTATCATTCTTTATCAGAGCTATAATCATCTTTATGATTCCGGTGAATTGATTGTTCGTCATTTGGTTATCCTCCATCGTTAACTCCTTTCCTGCTATCTCCTTGTTACAACTATGTTATATACTTGAGTAAGTATAAAGTCAACAACTTTTTTCAAATATCTTGAACAATTTTGCAAAGAGGTTATCAACGAGTCTTCATTCTTTCGATTGCAGCAATTATAAATTCATTGCGGCTTTTATATCCGAGCTCCCTTGATAACTTATCAACCTCATCCCTATATCCCTTGGGAACCACAACGCTGATGCGATCATAAGCCTTGGCATTATACTTATTCTTCGCCCTTGTAGCAGATGTTCCCGATGCTTTTTCTCCAGCCATTCCATCGCCTCCTCTCCATATGCATCATCATATCATACAAAATATACTTAAACAAGTATAGAATG
>CAVJEY010000061.1:0-11858 GCA_963648745.1 Christensenellaceae bacterium Phil1 | reverse complement strand
TTTGAGCCAAAGTAGATTGCACCCCTTGCAATCTACTTTGATTTTACGGAAAATAATATGAAGATATTCTGCACATCAGACAAAGCATACAGATACAGCTCGGAAATATTCAACACTTATTTCGACAATATGCGGATAGGTTTTTTTGATATAGAAACCACCGGGCTATCCCCTGACAGATGCAGGCTCATACTTGCAGGGCTTGCATATTACGATGGAGACTCTCTTGCTGCAAAACAGATATTTGCCGATGACCCTTCAGAGGAACCTGAGGTGATTACCGCGATTTTAAACGAACTCAAAGACTTTGATATGATAGTCACATATAACGGCAAGAGATTTGACATACCGTTTCTTCTCAAACGCGCACAGAAAAACCGCATACATATAAATGAAGCTCTGCCCTACAATCTGGATCTTTATCCTGCAGTCAGAAGCTTCTCGCCGCTCAAGGCTATGCTTCCGAATCTGAAGCAAAAAACAGTCGAGAGCTTTACAGGGCTCTGGGAAACCAGAACCGACGAGATATCCGGAGCCGAAAGCGTTGAGCTGTATTACTATTATGCCGGAACAAAAGACGAAAAAATACGGGATGTAATACTTCTGCACAACAGGGATGACATAACCCAGCTTTCAAAGCTTCTGAAGGTTCTGGATAAATGCGATCTGAACAGATACATATATGCAAACGGTATGCCTGCAGGCAGACTTATTATAGACAGGATTACAGCCGGCAGACAATGTCTTGAAATAGCCGGAACTCAAAAAAAGAGCCCTTCTGATTTTTTGAGCTATGACGATTTCTGCCCGGGCTGCAGAGTATGGTTCAAATCAAAGGATTCCTCCTTTGTCATAAGGGTGCCGGTTACAGAGAACTCGGGATTAAGACTGATTGATTTGAAAAAGATGAATATTGACTGCAGCAGCCTGCTGATGTATCCTAATATTGAGGAGGACTACCTGATAGTTTCAATCAGCGGAAATGTTAATCACAGGGAAGTCAATCTTTTCAGTCAGATGGTCGTAAAGGAAACAGAGAAATTATTACAGGGGGCAGATCAATGAAAGAGAAAATAAAACGCAATCTGAAATTGTCAGCACTGATTTTTTCAGTAATATCACTTATCGTGCTTTTCAGCAATGCGGACCGTCATCGCACTTACAGGGACAGATATAAGTAATTAATTGGCGGCATTGAACCGGGATATCTATGGATATCCCGGTTTTAAATATCAGATAATGCTATTACAGAAATTGTGTCAGATATACCGGCAGACAGATTATATCCTTATCCTTACCATAGTCCTTCGTATATACAAGAAATTTGTCTGAAATTCTATCAGGAAATTTCTTTGAAAAGGCATCTAACGAAGCGTGGGTTTTGTATCCCGAAGATTTCACTTCCAAAGGACAGATTTTATTTTTTCTTGCCAGCAGAAAATCTATTTCATAATTCCTTCGGGTATTTTCATTCATAAATGTATGATAAAAAAGTTCATTTCCATTTGAGGTAAGAGTCTGAGCAACCACGTTTTCATACAAATATCCTAAATTAGCACTCAGCTTGTCATTGAGCAGCTTTTCATAAATAATATTCTCTGTAAAATCTTTATCTTTAAACATCAGTGTAGTGAGCAATCCTGTATCGCACACAAACAGCTTGAATTTTTCAAGTTCCTTGCTGTTTGCCATTCCTGCATTAGGATCATTGGCGTGATAAGACACAAGCACTGTTCTGGAATCTTTTAATTCTGCAATTAGTTCTAAAATGCTCTCTGCCCTTTCACCTTTTAATACACTCGCGAAACCTGATACCTTGACGCATTCTTGTTCAGCTGTGCCGGTATTGCCTCAAACAGATATGATAACCTTCCGGTTGAATCTATTTTTTTGAAATCATCAGCATATAGATTCAGGATATCACGTTTTATCCTGTCTACCTTTCTGAAATTATTTGTTTCAATGTATTCATTCACTGCCTGCGGCATACCGCCTATCAGCATATATAGTCTGAAATCTCTGAGCAGTTTCCTGTTAATCTGTGCCCCTGCAGGTTTGCCCGAATCAAAGATTTTTTTCAGCAGCGGTATTGTAGACATATCTCCAACAGCCCATAAAAATTCTTCATAGTCCATTGGGTACATATTAATTTTTCGCTCTTCGCTGGGGATAAGTATATCCTTTACATTACGTTTAATTGAAATAAGCGACCCTGTTTCTATATAGTCATATCTGTGATCCTCAACAAGCGCCTTTATTGCCCGTCTGGCAAGCGGGCACTGCTGAACTTCATCAAAAACAATAAGCGAATTTCTCTCGTGCAAATCCACTTTGTACTGCAATTGCAGTTGTAAAAAAAGAAAGTCTAAATCCGATATATCTTCAAACAGTAATTTCACAGCTTTAGAAGCTCTCGAAAAATCAATAAATATATAGCTCTCATATTCATTTCTGGCAAATTCCTCAACCACAGTCGACTTACCGATTCGCCTTGCACCTTCTATAAGCAGCGCTGTTCTCCCATCAGACTCTTTTTTCCATTTCAATAGACTGTTATATCTTTCTTTTGAACACAATGCCTCCTCAAAACAAAATCGCTGTTTTTATTTTGGCTTTTTACTGCAAAATCGCTGTTTTTGTCAATACCAATTGTATATTAATATAGTGGAGCAGTTCATACTCCACCATAAAACTTATAATCTTCAGCTATTTTTCCGGCTCATATTTGAAGCAGTCCATAAATTTGAGTTTAAACAGGTTCGCCTTGTGCTTCCTGTCTATTTTCTCTCTAATCTCCTCATCCTCGCAGACGCCTGTACGGATATATCTGTCAAGCACCGCATATGTGAAGCCGAGGTTGTCCTCATCTGTCTTGCCGCACAGTCCGTCTATAGGCGTTTTTTCAACAAACATATCTGGAAGCCCCAATACTCTGCCTACAGCCTTTACCTCCTGAACCGTCAGAAATGACAGCGGACTGAAATCGCCTGCGGCATCTCCGTATCTGGTGGAATATCCCACCCAGTCCTCCGAAAGATTGCAGGTGTTTGCAACTCTGCCGTTGTGACACTGCGCCACCGCGTATATAGCCGACATTCTCAGTCTCGGCGCAAGGTTTGTATAGGCCTGCGTGCTTACCTCGTCAAGAACAGACTCAAGCTCCTTAGCCATTCCGTTATATGCGTCTTTTATATTCACCACATAGTTTTTAATACCCAGATGCTCGCACAGAGCCTTTGAAACATCTATATCAAACTGCTCTCCGTTTGGAAGAAGCACCCCTATAACCTTGTCCCTGCCAAGAGCCTCTGCGCAAAGCGCCGCCGTAACAGAGCTGTCTTTGCCTCCGGATATGCCAAGCACAGCATTGCAGCCCGGTCCGTTTTCTTCAAACCATGCTCTTATCCATTCAACTATTTCGTTTTTCACTTTTTCAGCATTAAAAGCCATAATCCACCTCCGGATATTCGTATCTGTTTTGTTTGTCTGTATTAGTATACACCAAATATCTGCATCTAAAAAGACTTACTTTGATTCTGTGTGATTTTTCACCGCAGCGGCGATTCTTTCAAGTCCTTCTCTGACAACCGCTCTTGGCATTGCAAGGTTGAGCCTGATATATCCTTTTGCATTGCCTGCAAACAGCCTGTCTCCGCCCTCCAGCAGCACTCCGGCGTTTTCGGCAAAGAACAGCGGCAGGTCGTCTGTATCAGGCAGCAGTCTGTTCATATCTATCCATGCAAAATATGTGGCCTGCGGTATTTCAAACTCTGCCTCCGGCATACTGTCTGCTATAAATTCCTTAACCATGTTGAAATTACCGTCAATATATTCCCTGAGCTGACGCAGCCACTCCCATCCATGCTCATATGCCGCCCTGTGAGCTGCAAGTGACAGCGGGTTAAGCGAGCCTGTCATCTTGTCGCGCTTTTTGAATCTTGTTCTCTCATCCCTGTCCCTTATAATTATGTTTGAATGCAAAAGCCCCGCAAGATTAAACGTCTTGCTTGCCGACATGGCAGTTATGAGGCGCGGATATTTATCCATGATTTTCCCCATGGGTATATGCCTGTTCCCCGTTCTGATCAGGTCGCAGTGTATCTCATCCGAAATAACCCAGAGATTGTTTTTTTCTGCAATCTCCGCTATATGCTTAAGCTCTGCTTCCGTCCACATGCGCCCTGTGGGGTTGTGGGGATTGCAAAGAAGCAGTATCTCTACCGATGGCTGCCGCGCTTTTTGCTCAAGATCTTCAAAATCCGGCTCAAAGCCGCTGCCGGTATATTTAAGAGGCGAGGTCAGAAGCTCCACGCTGCTGTATTCGCATGCGTGCAGGAAATATCCGTAGGCCGGAGTCATAGTAAGGACTTTAGCTCCCGAAGGCTTTGCCAGATCCTCTATAAGCTGATAGAGAGCAGGCACCACTCCCGGAGAAAACACAAGCTCCTCGCGTCTGAAGCTCCAGTCATATCTGTCTCTGCACCATTTTTCAAAGGCCTCGTAATATCCTGTGTCAGACAGCATGGTATACCCGAAAATCCGCCTGCCGGCCCGTTCTCTGATTGCCTCTATGATTTCGGGCGCCACCGCAAAATCCATATCCGCAACCCACATTCGTATGAATTCATCGTCTGCATACGGAAATTTACGGTCAGGTCCGCATCTGAAAATATATGAGCGCCACCCGTCGGTGTTCATTGAATTTGTGTTTTTTCTGTCTATAATTTCATCGAAATTGTATTTCATAGTTCTTACCTGTTTTGCAGCACCATATGCTGCTTTATGTTCTCCGCAAAGGCAGCCGCTCTCTGCGCAGCTTCCTCCGAAGTCAGAATTTCTCCCGGATTGTTTGCTGTTTCCATTATTGCAAATCTGCCCGGAAGCGCAAATGTTTTGTTCATGTTAAGCCCGCTTATCAGCTGCTCAGCCACTATGTCACTGCCGCTGTAGCCTGACACTATGACTGCAAACAGCAGCTTGTCGTAAAATCTGTGTTTTGTAAAAAGAGCAGTCATTCTGTTGATAAACGCCGTCAGGTTGCCGCCAAGCGCGTCATTGTAGTTTGGCCCTATCATAACAAGTGCATCGCACTCCAGAATTGCAGGGTATACCTGCTCGACTATAGGGCCGCCGTAAAAACAGCTTCCCTCCTCGCCAAAATGCAGGCAGGTCTGATAGGAACAGCCTCTGCAGTCTGTAATCTGTCCGTTTCTCAGTGATATCTCTCTGATGTCGCACATATCCAGATTGCTTTTGACCATATCCCACAGTGCTATGGTATTTGATCTGTGCCGGTTGCCTGCCGAAAGCGCCAGTATTTTCGGCCTTGTTTTTTTCTCAAAGCCGTACTCTGTAATGTTGCTTACAAGAACTCTGGCCGCCTCCATATATGCTCCCATATTGTCGGTGTTCAGGTTTTGAGCCTGTATGTTGTAGTTTTTGAGTGTCCTTGTCCCCTCCACAAGAGGTCTGCCCGGAAACGAGCAGCCTGCTCTGTTGGCGGTAAAAACAAGACTTCTTGCCGTTGATTTTGTATAAAACTCGCAGTTGCCGTCAATCAGCACTCCCGCAACGCACCCTTCAAGTGCGGTCCTGTTCAGTCTGAGATATTTCATAATCTCATAAAGGTGCATATTGATGCCCGATTCTCCAAGGGATACGGTAAACAGTATTCTGCTGCCTCTAAGGTCTGCCTGTGCCATTTCCTCAGCCGTACCTATTTCCGTGCAGCTGCAGCCGTCAAGTGCGTAGCTCAGCACCTTTTCGAGCCTCTCTCTTTTTGAAAATTCGGGGCAGTACGGATTTATAAGTGTCAGTCTGTTCACAAGGTCTGCCTCCTTTACAGCATGCACAGGTTGTCGTATGCTTTTTTGATTCTTTCAAACAGCCTGTCGTCAAGCTCTCTGTCTTCAATGATGATGCCGCTGTCTGCCGCGCGTCTGTTCCTGCAGCCCAGAAACGCTCCGCCGTCTCTGTCTCCCAAAAATACCGAGGAATAGTTCCATTCTCCTCTGAGCATATACAGAATGGATATTGCACCCGAGGAAAGCGCCGGCGCAATATACGGCTTGAAGCCGTCTGCTCTTGTTTCCAGGTTTGACTTCACCGTAAGCTGTGTAAGCTCTTCTGACAGCTCATCGTTATAGCTTAGTATGCTGTCTGCAATGACAAGATCCTCGCCGTGAGGCCCGTAGGCTCTGCCCTCATCCATATATGCCGCGAATCTGTCATCTCTGTCTGCATAGTATGCGGCTCTTGCGTTCATAACACCAAGGCCGAAGCCCTGCACCTGCGTGAATGCAAGTCCCTCGCAGACTGCCGCTTTGCACAGAGGGTCAACCGGGTCTGAAACAACTGCAAATATTCCGCGGAATTTCTCCGATACCGCTTTTGCGGCATACTGGGAAACGAGTTTTTTGTTGGCATCAAGCTGAGCCATACGCACATCTCCTGCCGCGCCCACAGGAGGCACTCCAAGTGATGCGCAGAACACAAACACGTCGCAGTCAAACAGCCTGTCCTCTGTTAGAATTTCAACTTTCGGCATAGTTCTTCTGTCAGGATAGCCGATCTGATTTATTTCTCTTTCGTATCTTCTGAGCAGGCTTTCATTCAGGTCATATATGCCTATGACGCCTACTGTTTCTCCGCCCAGCAGATGAAGCCCCATAACCAGCGTGCCTCCCACATCGCCCATTGCCAGCACGTTTACCTTCAGCCTGTCAGTCACGATATATTCTGAATCAGACAAAAGCACTGTGCCCTCTGCACACTCTGCCTGCCTGCGGCTTTGACATATAAGTTCGGATATTTTTCTCATTTCAGTGCACTCTCCAGTCTTTCAAGTCTTTGCATATAGTCTTCCATATATACCGATGGCGCCAGATTGAAGTCTACAACCACGCGGTTTGACCCGTTTGGCATTCTCGGTGATTTGATTACATCCGAAAGCCTCTTGATTGTAAGCTTTCTTTCAAACATATTCTGATATTCCTCTTCAAGCCCTCTGAATATTTTTGCCGCATTTCTGAGGCATGTAACCGACAGATCGTACACTGCGCCCTTTGGCGCATCTGCAAGAAATCCCGGAGCCGCAAACGGCAGTATCAGGTTTATGGAGTTTATGAGGTTGGCTTCTGTTTTTTCTTCGCTTCTGACCTCATCTCCCCCTATGAACGGGCAGAGAGATGATTCCACAAACCATGCTTTGAGGTTAGGCAGGAAATACACGCTTTTGGCGTTTCTGCCCTGAATTGTCATCAGGTCCTTGCCTCTGCCCGACAGTACTCCCACCACAACCTCTTTGATTTCCACATTGTTTTGTTTGAGGGCAGGGTCGATGGCTTTGATTCTGTATCCTTTGTGGAGCAGATCGTCTACAAGTATTATCGGTCTGTCAAAGGATTTGATGGTTCTGATCTGGTTGTCTATCCTGGCATACATCGGATATTCCTTGATTACAAAGCTGTCCAGCGTAGGTGAAAACATCTTCTCTGTATGAAGTGTTTTGGTAACTGTGTTAGGCACCGCAACACCTCTGAATATCTTGCCGAAAGGCACGCACATATATTCTCCCAGAACTCTTGGTTCAAGTCTCCTGTTGGGCACTCCGTTAATGTCTGTAACTATATCCACAATCCGCTGATTCATAAGCTCTGCATTAAACGAAATCACCAGCCCGCCCGGATTTATTTTTGTAAGCGCTCTCTGCATTTCCTCATGGGTTTCTTTTAATATTTCCTGCATCTTAGGACTTTTGTTAAACGGCTCTTTGAGCGCAGTGCTCATGTTTTCTATTACCACGACAGGCTCTTTCATATCAACCTCGTATATGCCGCAGGCTTTGCCGTCTATGACAATTTCCTCAAAGCCCTGCATCTGCAGCGCTGAAACAGCGTCCTTCTGAGGTTTCCGGTCAAAAGGATGGTATACGGCATATACCAGTTCCTCCTCCAGCGCCTTTGACAGTATTTCACCCATAAGAAGTCTGATAAGCCGGCTTCTGTCAGCTTTTTTGCTGCAGTATATGGCTTTTATGACAAGCATCTTGCCCACTGCTCTGTTTCTGATGTATTCTGCGATTGATATGTCTCCGAATTCTTCGTACAGATTCTTGGTTTCAAGTATGCCTGCCGCAGCAAAGGCATATATCTGCCCGTTTTTGTTTCTGATTGCCGCGGTTCTCACATCAGGCGTCTCTATATATTTTTCGACTGCCGATATATCGGCTCCGCGTTTTTTTATTTCCTCATGAAGTCCTTTCAGTATGCTTCTGTCTGCCGCCGCCGCAGGCTCCACTAAGAGCTTCTGCTCTTCAAGGAAGCTTTTGTCCTGCGGTTCCCTGAGGTAAAGGCTGTTTTCGTATATGAAATTCTGGGCAACCGTATCTATCAGGTTTGAAATATCCCTGCCCCTGTCAATATTCTCTCTTATTCTCGTGGAGCTTATATCCTCAAGATATACAGGCAGTTTAAGCTCCTGTATTCTGCCCGATATATATTTATAGTTTGCTTTGAGTTTTTCGTAGTTTTTGCTGTCCTCACCGCCGATTGCGCGCCTGAACACGATATGGTTCATGGTGTGAATCGAATCCGGCTCCGGCGGTTTTCGATAGGACGAAGCGTTGAGTATGACATCACTTCCGACAACCATATACAGCCTGCTCTCCCCGAAAATCTCCTTCAGTTTTTTGAGATCATTGGGGTTCGCTATATTTACAGGCATATCGTCAGGGAACAGAAATACATTCATTCTGTCTGCAACAGACATGGATATTATCTGCCTTCTTATCATTCTCGGCTGTGTTTTTTTGGACCATGAAAATTCATCTATTGCAAGATAGACTTCAAAGCCCTCTGCCGCTATCGCCTCTACAATTCCTTTGTGGCTAAGCGAAAACGGGTCGAAGGTGCCCGGAAAGAATGCTATTTTTCTGTCCTCCTCAAAGCTCTCCCCATACTTCAGTGCGGATATGAATCTGTAGATATGGTTTAATGCCGCGGCATTGGTGAAAAAGTTCATATCATAGTTTTTTTCGTAGGCAATCAGCGTCAGCATTTTTTTGTATATGCGTCTGAATATATCTGTTTTTTCTTCATCGGACATACGGCTGCTTCCGAATATACGCTGACCTGTCACCATGAATGCCTCCTGGCTTACCGCCTCTCTGTAGTTTGAAAGGCCCTTCAGAAGCATTCCCAGCATTGCTGTTTTCCTGTTTTCATAGCCTGCCGCTGTTTCTTCCGCTCTGTATCTGTAAGATGAATACTGCTCTATGATTTCTCCCAGAGTATCAAGGGCAACTGAGCCTATTTTGTCATTGGTGGCTTCTATAAGGCCTCTGAGGGATGTCACAAATTCGTCAAGCTCTCCCGGAGGCAGCAAAAGCACCAGACTGCCAAGGTAGTCGGGTATATATTTTGAAAACTGGTATTCCCCTATTTCAAGGCCTTTCATAAGTTCTACGGCAATTTCGTTTATCTGCTCCGACGGCAGCGTTTTGGCTACGGCAATAAGACTCTCTCCGGCTCTGTGGCGTACCGTAACTCTTTCGCTTACTTTGAGCAGGTTTGAGAAATGGGCGGCAAAGTAGAATTTGCGGCTCGCATCCTCCGATTTGAGAGCAATGTCTGCAAGCAGCTCTATGTTGATGATTTTGAGTATCCAGTGTTTTCCCACCTTGAGATTGTCTCTAAGCATATTTGAAACAGCCTCTTCATCAGCCATAAACCTGTCTATTGCAGGCTCACAGCTGCCGTCCATACTGTTTGCGATTTTTTCTTTGAGATATTTCACACTGCAGTAATTTATATTGACATTCTTAACCGCTGAGCGGATTTCTTCTGCTGTATGCTGTGAAATATCCATACCGGCAATATGCTCTGCCGCACGCAGCGCCGCTATTTTGAGCGGGTTCGACGGCTTTCTGGACATTCTGCATACAAACTCCGCCACCTGCTCCTGTATGTCACAGGTTATAAGGCTTTGAGGTATCATAAGTACTGAGTCCAGCAGTACAAATGCCGATTTTTCGCCGATTCTGTTTTTCTTAAACAGGTCGAAAAAACACCTTAGAAATTCAGAAGCTTTGGCTCTGTCGCTGCTCCTTATTATCTCTGCCAGCACTATTTTGAGCGTATATCCTATCCAGCTTTTGTGCTGGTCTGTCATGCGGTAATCGGGAAATACTATTTTGTTAAGATAATCCTTCCAAAGCAAAACCGCATCGCTTCTGCTGCTCAAATCCACCCACTCGGGCAGTTCTTTGCGGTACACATCATCATACTGAGCAATTATGAGGCCTGCAAGGCGTGCCGCCTGCCTTCTGATATCGCCCTCTCTGTGGGACAGAAGCTCATACAGAAAGCTTACTGTCATAAGCTTTTCGTTTTTTGTCATGTAGGTGCAGTATTCTGTCAGTATGTTGAGGTATGTTCTCTGTTTTTTCCACTGTCTTTCGCTTCGGGCGGCTTCTATGAGGCTTCCGAAGGCCGATTCGTTGTTGAAAATAGACATCAGTTTTATGTTGTGGTCAATCGCCGTATATTTGAGCCTCTGCACCACCTCGTTTCCGAAAAGAAGCGCCGCATCCTTTGCCGCTTCTTCGCCTGCAGGCTCCTCTTTTGAGTCTATGCAGGTCTGTACTCCCAGATTTTTGAGGTAGTTTTCAAAGTCAAGAAGCTTGGCATATACTTTCTCATACCTGAGGCGTTTGGCATCGTCAACATTATCGAGCTTTTGCAGTATCACATCAAAAGCCTGCTTCAGCGTATAGAATCTGATATGCTCCCTGCTGCCTGCCCTGTAGTTTTTGACTCTGAAATCGGCATATATCAGTATCAGAGACTCAACCGACAGGTTTTCAAGCTCCAGATCCCATGTGGAATGGTTGCTGGCTATATGGGCTATCATAGGCATATTCAGCCTTTTGAGGAGCTCGTCCGTGTAGTAGTAATGCAGATACGGAATCCTCGCCGTTTCTTTTTCGCTGCAGCCGAATTTGCCGAGGTCATGACCTGCCGCGGCGCCTGACAGAAGCGCCATGTCAACAGGCAGACCCTTATCTGCAAGCTGACTGCCTATATACATTGCGATATAGTGCACCCCGCTTATATGGTCTGATATGTTAAACGGTGTTATTTCGCTGTATATCCTCATAAATTCAAAGATATAGCTGCCGTGCCAGAATTCCCTGAATCTCGTGTATTCGGCTTCCGATACGCATCCTGCCGCCGCCTTGCTGTCAAGAAGACGCAAGGTTATCTTAGCTGCGTCAGGATAGACGGCGCGCTCTGCCAAAAGCGCGGCTCTGAAGCTTTCCAGAAGGATAATCAGCGCTTTTTTTTCGTCTTTGTATTCTGAATCAAGCGCAAAGTTTTCGGGATAAAGCTCTGCTCTTGCCGCGCTGCAGGCAAATTCAAGCCAGCCTGCCGCAGGCTCCGGCGCAAATTCCTCCATAAGCGGCCTTGTTGCGCCGAGTATGTCCGCCGCTTCAAATCTGTTTTCTCCAAGACAGTTGAGCATGTTTTTTTTCCATCCTGTCTTATCCATCAGCGTAAGCATCTCCGGTTTTCTGATACCCAGTTTTTTGAGTACCGGTTTGCCTGTAAGAGCAGCCTCTGCTCTGTTTATAATGTTGCCTGTCATAGCACTGTCCTCTCCTAACGAATGTATCTTTAATATATTTTAACTTATGTGCCTGAAACATTCAATAATTTACATCCTTTGCGCAGCATTTTCTCTCTGCTGCCCATGCTTTGACAATTTATCAAATATAAATTGATTTATTATCTCTTTACTCAATGAATATATATGATTTATACTCGTTTTGTGAGGAAATCACATTGAAAATGTTGTAG
>CAVJEY010000060.1:0-11932 GCA_963648745.1 Christensenellaceae bacterium Phil1 | reverse complement strand
TGTTTTGGCGGTTACCCTTGCCTTGTATCTGCCTGCAGAGTTTACTGCCGCAACGGATTTCTTGCTGCTGGACCATTTAACAGTCTTGCTTGTCCCTGTGATTTTTAATGTCACAGATGAGCCTGCCTCAACTGTTACTGCTTTTTTGCTGATTTTAACCGTTGCTGCCGATGCTGTTACTGCGGTAGCCATAATCAGTGTTATTATCATCACAAAAATTACAGCCAAATTAGTTTTTTTGTTTTTCATACTTTCCTCCTTGATTTTTATACCCCTGTCTGAATTATAGCATACTAACTTCAGCCAGACGACATATTTTTTGAAAAAAATATGAAATAATCGTGTTTGGAAAGGAGTGATATACTTTGAACAGCAGATATTCCAAAGAACAGCTTTCTCTGACTGTCAGAAAAAACATACGCAAATATCGCCTTATGCGAAAGTATACGCTCCAGGAGCTTGCCGATTTAACAGGACTGACTCACGGTTATGTTCGTGACCTTGAATGCCTGTCCATTGACAAAACTCCGCTTCTTGAAACCATAGGCAAATTCGCAGACGCTCTGGAAATCGACATAAGGCAGCTCTTTGACGATATAAACTGAACGCATTTCTCAGGGCCGGTATTTCTGTCTTTTTTTTCTCAGGTCATCACTTCTTTGATTCTTTTACAGACCCAAAATAGCACATTTGTTATTTTGCCCCTCTATATAGCCCCTTTATTTCCCTAAATACTGGATATTTTTTAACTTGTTTGCCTTTTTTGCAGTTGTCAGATTATCCTCTTGCTGTATACAGTATTCGTCTGATAAAATTCACTATATAAGAAGTAGTAATTATTTTATAGTAGAAAGGAGTTTACTCCATGACATCAAATTGCACAGGATGTTCAAACGAAATGGAAAAGAAGCTTCAGGAGATAATCGCAAAGCACAAAAACACTCGCGGCGCGCTGATTCAGGTGCTCCACGAAGCGCAGGGCATTTACGGCTATCTGCCTCTGGAGGTTCAGCTTAAAATCTCAGAAGGTCTTAACATACCCCTTGCAGAAGTTTACGGTGTTGTAAGCTTTTACACCCAGTTTACAACAAATCCGAAAGGCAAATACAGAGTCAGCGTCTGTATGGGCACAGCCTGCTATGTCAAAGGTTCACAGGAAATTCTGGACAAGTTCAAGGAAAAACTCGGTATCGACATCGGCGAATGCACAGAGGACGGCACATTCTCACTTGATGCCTGCCGCTGTATAGGCGCCTGCGGACTTGCTCCGGTTGTAACTGTAAACGATGATGTTTACGGCAAGCTCAATGCCGATATGGTTGAAGACATTCTTAAAAAATATGAAGAGGAGGCAGGCCAGTGATTAAAAGCAGAGAAGATATAAACAGGATCAGAGAAGCCAAAAAAGCCGATCTTGAAATCCGCAGAAACAAAGACGCAGTGCCTACACAGGCAGGCGGCAGAATGCACATACTCGTATGCGGCGGCACAGGCTGCACCTCATCTTCCTCAATGAAGATAATCGAAAAAATGGAGACTCTCATAGCCGAAAACAATATGGCAGACGAAATCAAGGTCATCAAGACAGGCTGCTTCGGTCTTTGCGCGCAGGGCCCGATAATGATGATATATCCTGACCATCTGATGTACACACAGGTTCAGCCTGATGATGTCGGGGAGATATTTGAAAATCACATCAAATGCGGACAGGTTGTCACAAGACTTCTTGCAGGCAGTCACGAAGGCGAAGAAATTTCAAATGCGCTCGAAAGCGTTGACTTTTTCTCAAGACAGATGAGAGTCGCTCTCAGAAACTGCGGAGCAATCAACCCTGAGAACATAGATGAATACATAGCAAGAGACGGTTATCTTGCTCTCGAAAAAGTTATAACCGAGATGACTCCGGAGGAAGTAATCGAGCTTATCAAGGCTTCGGGTCTTCGCGGCAGAGGCGGCGCAGGCTTCCCTACGGGAGTTAAATGGAGCTTTGCCGCAGCACAGCAGATTTCACAGAAATATGTATGCTGCAACGCCGACGAGGGAGATCCGGGCGCATTCATGGACAGATCGGTCCTTGAGGGCGACCCTCACTCAGTCATCGAGGCCATGGCAATAGCAGCCTATGCAATAGGCGCAAATCAGGGTTATGTATATGTCAGAGCCGAATACCCTATCGCAGTCGAAAGACTGACTATAGCAATAAACCAGGCCAGAGAATACGGAATTTTAGGCGAAGATATCTTCGGTACAGGCTTTGATTTCAATCTTGATATCAGACTTGGCGCAGGCGCTTTCGTATGCGGTGAGGAGACAGCTCTTATGACCTCTGTAGAGGGCAAGAGAGGCGAGCCGAGACCAAGACCGCCTTTCCCTGCTGTCAAAGGACTTTTCGGACAGCCTACAATATTAAACAATGTTGAAACATATGCCAACATCCCCGTAATCATCCTCAAAGGTGCAGAGTGGTTTGCCGGTATCGGCACTGAGAAATCGCACGGAACCAAAGTGTTTGCGGTAGGCGGCAAGATAGAGAACACAGGCCTTGTTGAAATTCCTATGGGCACCACCCTGAGAGAGATAATATTCGATATAGGCGGCGGTATTCCAAACGGCAAAAAATTCAAGGCTGCGCAGACAGGCGGACCGTCAGGCGGCTGCATTCCGGCTTCACAGCTTGACGTCCCTATAGACTATGAATCCCTCATAGCGTTAGGCTCAATGATGGGTTCGGGCGGGCTGATCGTAATGGACGAGGATACCTGCATGGTTGACCTTGCAAAGTTCTTCCTCGAATTTACGGTTGACGAATCCTGCGGCAAATGTCCTCCTTGCAGAATAGGCACCAAGAGAATGCTTGAAATCCTCACAAGAATCACAGAGGGCAAGGGCGTTCCCGAGGACATCGAAAAACTCGAAGTGCTTGCAAGGGACATCAAGGCCGCCGCACTGTGCGGACTTGGCCAGACAGCGCCAAACCCTGTGCTTTCAACACTGAGATATTTCAAAGACGAATACATGGCTCACGTTGTGGACAAAAAATGTCCTGCAGGAGTCTGCAAGTCAATGCTCAAATTCAAGATTGACACAGACGTCTGCAAGAGATGCGGCATCTGCAAAAAGAACTGTCCTGCCGATGCGATATCCGGAAACAGAGAAACTCCGTTTGTTATCGATCAGGACAAATGTATCAAGTGCGGCGTCTGCATAGAAAAATGTCCGTTCAAGTCAATTCTGAAGAACGCATAGGAAAGGAGCTGAGATAATGAAAAAAGTACACGTGAACATAGACGGCATAGATCTTTTTGTTCCTGAGAATTACACAATTCTGGAGGCTGCAAAAGAAGCAAACATTTCAATCCCGACGCTCTGCTTCCTGAAGAATATAAGCGAGCTTGGCTGCTGCCGTATGTGCATAGTCAAGGTTGAGGGTGCAAGAGCGCTTCAGGCTGCCTGTGTGCATCCTGTTTCAGACGGTATGGTTGTCAAAACCCATACGCCTGAGATTATGGCGGCAAGAAAAACAAACCTTGAGCTGATACTCTCAAACCACAAGGCATCATGCCAGACCTGCACCAGATCCCATATAGACTGCGAGCTGCAGGTGCTTGCCAACAAACTCAACATCGACGAGGTAAGATTCGAGGGAGACAACAAAAAACTTCCTCTTGACATAGGCGTTTCAATCGTAAGAGACCCTAACAAATGCATACTGTGCAGAAGATGCGTAAGCGTATGCAAAAACATACAGACAGTCGGCGTTATAGACGCAGTAAACAGAGGCTTTAACACAGTAATCGCATCACCGTTTAATATGCCTCTTTCGGAGACCCCTTGCGTAAACTGCGGACAGTGCATCACAGTATGTCCTGTAGGCGCACTCAAAGAAAAAGACGACACCGACAGAGTATGGGAGGCAATATACGACGAATCAAAACACGTGGTTGTCCAGACAGCTCCTGCCGTAAGAGCAGCTCTCGGAGAGGATTTCCTGATGCCTATGGGAACTCCCGTAACAGGCAAAATGGTAACCGCCCTCAAAATGCTGGGCTTTGACGCAGTGTTTGATACAGACAGCGCAGCCGACCTTACAATTATGGAGGAAGGTACAGAGCTTATTGACAGAATCAGAGGCGGCGGCAAATTACCGCTTATCACCTCCTGCTCACCGGGCTGGATTAAATTCTGCGAGCACAACTATCCTGATCTGCTTGATAATGTTTCAACCTGCAAATCACCTCACCAGATGTTCGGTGCAATACTAAAAAGCTACTATGCCGAGAAAAAAGGCATCGACCCTAAAGATATATTCGTTGTATCGGTAATGCCTTGCACAGCCAAAAAATTCGAGGCTTCCAGGCCTGAAATGGAAGTGAACGGAATCCGCGATGTGGATGCTGTAATCACAACCAGGGAGCTTTCGGGAATGATATATGATATGGGTATCGACTTCCCTGCTCTCCACGACAGCAGCTTTGACAATCCGTTCGGAGAGGCAACAGGCGCCGGACATATTTTCGGTGCTACAGGCGGAGTTATGGAAGCGGCCCTCAGAACAGTCGCAGACCTTCTGACAGGCTCATCCGCAGACTGCTTTGAATATGACGATGTAAGAGGCCTTGACGGAATCAAAATCGCAACAGTCAAAGCAGGCGACCTCAATCTCAGAGCTGCCGTAGCCCATGGGCTTGGCAATGCCAGAAAGCTTATGGATGCGGTAAGAGCCGGTGAAAAATTCGATTTCATCGAAATCATGGCGTGTCCCGGCGGATGTGTCAACGGCGGAGGACAGCCTCTGCAGCTTTCGGAAGTAAGAAGCTGGATAGATATACGCGCAGAGCGCGCAAAGGCTCTCTACTCAGAAGATCGCCACTCGTTCATACGCAAATCACACAACAACCCTGCCATCAAAAAGCTTTACAAGGAATACCTTGGCATGGCAGGCGGCAGCAGAGCGCATCAGCTGCTTCACACCCACTATCACCCGAGAAAAAACTACGGAGACTGATAAATACAGAAAAAGAGCACTTCGGTGTTCTTTTTCTTTGCATATGCGCGCAGTTAACGCTATAATAGATATATCGAAGTCTGAAAGGAGGAACTATGGGACTTAAACTTGAAGCATACAAAGCCACAGAACTTTTCTTTGAAAACAAGCTGGAAGGACCTAATCAGCAGATACAGGTCAAACAGCGTTTCAATACAAGAGTAAACTATTTTGAAGAGAACAAATGCGCCTGCATATATGAAGTTACCGTAACCGACGCGGAGGAAAAACTGCCGTTTAAGATAGTCGTTGAGATAGTGGGCATATTCAGCCACAGCGAAATGTCCAAAACAGACATTCATATCGAGGCAACGCGTCAGCTTTATCCTTACCTCAAATCAACGGTAAGCCTTGTTACCACACTTGCGGGAGCACCTCCGTTTATGCTGCAGCAGCATATTGTAGCCGCAGAGGATATAACCTCGGAGACCGAAACACTCAAATCATAATTTCAAAAGCTGCCAAAAGGATTATCCTTCCGGCAGCTTTCTTGTCTATAATGCGCTTCTTACTATCTCCTCTGTCCTCTCTGCAAGGTCTGAGGCTTCTTTTTTGTCCATGCCTGCCGTTTCTATCGGCGGATGAATTATATATTTTACCTTTGCGGGCCTGATGACCCCTGTTTCCTCATATATTCTGTAGGTGCCGTCAATGGTTATTGGGATTACCGGCACTCCCGGCTTTGTTGCAATCCTGAGGCTGCCTCTTTTGAAATGCGCCATTTCGTGACCCCTGCTTCTGGTCCCTTCAGGGAAAATAAGGATTGAAAAGCCTTTTTTAATCAGATCTATCGCCTCCATGACAGCCTTGAGCGATTCCCTCATGTCATCCCTGTTCATCATAACACTTCGTATATCCCTGATACACTGTCCGTACAGAGGAATATCCGCAAGATTCTGTTTGGCAACAAAACCGAACTGCACAGTATCAAGCACCGCGCAGTGAACTATAATATCGGCATAGCTCTGATGATTTGACACATACACAACAGGACCCGACTTCGGGAGGTTTTCCCTGCCCTCCACCTCTATATCAACGCCAAGCCTGCTGCACAGGAGCTTGCCCCAGGTGCTTGTTGATTCAAGTATGTATCTGCGCTCCGTTTCAAAATCCTCCGCAGCCCTTGCCTCATATATGAGTTTTCTGGGTTTTTTGAAAACCTTCAGTGCGTTTAATATTTTAATACCCTGCGGTATGTTTGCAAATATCTTCATTCTAATCTCCTTTTTCGGCCATCTGTTAACAAAACTATTGTATCATACCTGCATAATATTATACAATATATATTAACACAGAGAAAAGGCGGTAAACCTATGGACTGGAACAAACTATGGCAGGAAGAAAAATACAGCTCAAAAGCAAGACACGGCTCAGACTACTGGGACAGCTTCGCTCCGAAATACCGCAAGCACCCCGGCAAAAGCACATATGAAACCGATTTTCTGGCGCTTGCAGACATCAGAGAGGGCGAAACAGTATTCGATATGGGCTGCGCCTCAGGCACACTGGCGCTTCCCCTTGCCAGAGCGGGACACAAGGTTTTTGCAGCGGATTTCTCCAAAGGTATGCTTGAGCTTCTCAACAGACAGATTGCCGAAAACAATCTGAAGAATCGCATCACCACAATGCAGCTTGACTGGAACGAGGACTGGAACCGCTATGATATTCCCATCTGCGATGTGGCCATAGCCTCAAGGTCAATGATTGTCTCAGACCTTGAAGCTGCCGTAGACAAACTGCAGGCAAAAGCTCTGCGCAAGGTCTGCATAGTCGAGCCCACAACAGAGTCCCCTCATTTCAATGTGAATATCGCAAAATACATAGGCTACGACCGATTTCCTCGACCCGATTTTGTCTATCTTCTCAATATTCTGTTTGAAAAAGGCATAATGCCCGAATTAAGATACATATATTCAGAGAGAACAGACTTCTTTGAAACCTGCGAAGCCGCCTATGACAAAATGATAAAATTTTTCCCGGAGCCTCTTACCTCATCGGAGGATATGCGCCTCAGAGAATATCTCAGGACTCACCTTACAAAAACAGCGGCAGGGAAGTACACATTCGATGAATGCTGGCCTGTACGCTGGGCATATATATCATGGGAAAAGCAGGGGCTATAACCCGCCAGAAAAACTCCCCGGCAACCCGGGGAGTTCTCTGACTTTTATATATTTTATTTAAGAAGGAATGCGATATGTCTAATACCCCTATCGCACCTATAATGTAACATATCAATGTGATGATTTTATGTAAACTGTGAAAGGATTTCATAATGACACCATATACAAAAGAAAAACTTCGCGCCGACATAGCTGTAGACGAATATCTCGAAAAATATGTGAATATCCCCGAATTTGCTCAGAAATGCAGGCAATGCCAAAGCTACGCTTCAAGCTGGTCATGTCCGCCATTTGACTTTGACCCTGCCGGTTACTGGAGGCAGTATTCGGAATTTCACATCGAGGGTGTATGCATATATTTCGACCCTGCAGAGTGTCAGAAACACCGCTCCCAGGAAGAAACAGACGCGATCATCGCCGAGGTCAGAGCAGCAGAAAAAGCGCTTCTGGCCAAAAAACTGTACGATATGGAAAAAGACAATTCAATAAGTCTTTCGGAGGGTGTTTGCAGTCTGTGCGATTCCTGCACCAGAGCAGCAAACCTGCCATGCCGTTACCCCGAAAAGCTGAGATATTCAATAGAAGCTCTCGGCGGCAATGTGGGGCTTACCTGCAGCCGGCTTTTAGGCCTGCAGCCCGAATGGGTCTGCGAAAACAGACTCCCCCGAAAGCTTGTAATCATATCGGGTCTGCTCAAAAAGTAGCATTGTACTAATTTGCTGTTTTTCTTGCTGTTTTTATAAAATATCGTCTAAATTTTATACACAATTAGGCAGTATACAGCAAGCAAATCCTCTCTTTTTGTGTTAAAATACTATACAGAGAGGAGTGAAATCGTGGAAACCAATTTAAAATTGGAAAAAAAAATTCTAAACATATCTTTTGTAGGAAGCCTGATCTTCCTTATATCCGAAATCGTTGCAGCCTATATAACAGGCTCTCACGCTATTTTAGCGGACTGTGTATTTGACATAGCCGATCTGATTATGATAGGACCTTTCATGGTTCTGGTACCGCTGCTTTACAAGCCGGTAACCGAAAAACGTCCTTACGGGTTTTCCCAGATTGAATCCCTGTTTGTCATAATTAAATACATGATACTGCTTGTCATCGACGTAATTATGGTCATCGAGAATGTGCAGGTTATTCTGTTTGAAGGCGGCAATCACGTAGATGCAACCTTTATTGCGATTTTTGAACTTGCAATATCTCTCGGCTGCATCATAATGTATTTTACACTCAGAAGAATCAACAAAAAATATTCGTCACCTTCGATTAAAGCAGAGCTTTACATATGGAAGCTCGATTCCTACTCGACTTTCGGCGTAGGTATAGCATTCCTTATCAGTCTGCTTCTCAAACTGACGCCTGCTGCTTTTATAGCTCCTTATGTTGACCCTGCCATTGCGATTGCACTGGCAATACTCCTGATTAAGGAGCCTATAGAAATGATTATCGAAGCTCTCAAAGGACTGGTTCTGTTTGCACCAAAAAAAGAAATCAGAGACGAAATCAGCAGAGATGCAACACAGGTTCTTTCAAAATACGGATACTATATCAATTTCTTTGACGTAATCAAAACCGGACGTAAATACTGGGTTGATATATATATTGTAATGGATACGGATACAATCAAAGTATCCGACCTCAAAAAAGCCAATGCCGAAATCACAGAGATGCTCAGCGAGAAATATGACAGCATATTCATAGAGCTTATTCCTGATGTCGAAAAAGTCCGCAAGGAAAATGCCGAAAAAATGAAGGCAAGAAGACAGGACAAGATAGATTTCGTGGAAGAAAAAGAACGCAAATCCATGGAAAAGAAAAAAGCAAAACAGCAGCAAAAACAGCAGATATAAAGTTAACTATTGAAATTCAGGCATAGTCGTTATCAGCGGCTATGCCTTTTTAGTAAGCATCGTTATAATATATTTGCCGGAATCAGGCTGTTTGCAGCATCTATCGGAAACGGGTTTTCTGTCATACAGACGATTCCGCCGTGTCCGATTTTTTTATTTGATTTTTCCAGTAATGAGAAAGCTCTGATGTTTCTTCTGTCAGGATTGCTGCCCAGTTTTATCTCTACGGGATGAAGAATGCCGTCCTGCTCTAGCACAAGGTCGATTTCCTTTTGGTTGGAATCTCTATAAAAGTTCATATTCGCAGAGTTTTTGCCATATGCATACTCACGCAAAAATTCGCCAACAACATAATTCTCAAAATAATGACCTGCTGCAGCACCATTCATCAGTGAATCTCTGCTTGTCCATGAAGAAAGCCACGCACAAAGCCCCGTATCGCAGAAATAGAGCTTTGGGGTCTTGACAATCCGCTTCAGCTCGTTTGCATAAAACGGCTCCAGCAAAAAAACTATCCCCATCGTCTGCAATATTTTCATCCAGTCTTTGGCTGTCGCGCCGCTAATTCCGGATGCCTGTGCGATAACATTGTAATTGAGAAGCTGTCCGGTAAAAGCTGCACATGCACGAAGGAACTTGCGAAAACCCTCCGGATCCCTGATACCGTTGTCATCTACAGCATCACGCATAAGGTACATATCCACATATGAGTTCCAATATTCGTGAGTCTGCTCTGCGTTAAGCTGCAAAATTTCAGGCATACCGCCACGCCAGATATGCGAAAAAACATCCACAACGTTGTTTGCAGGAAAGGCTTTACTGCGACTAAGCAATCCATTAAAAGAAAAATCCAAAGGATCATTAGCATTTATCCCTGCAATTTCTTTTTGAGACAGAGAATACATTTTGAGCAGACAAATACGCCCGGCAAGTGAATCGCCGGCTTCTTTTAGTAACTTCCTGCTCTGGGAGCCTGTAAGCCAGAAAAGGCCTTTTTCTTCACTGTTGTCACAAATTATTTTGATTTGTTCAAACAGCTCAGGAGCCTTCTGAACCTCGTCAATCAAAACAGGCGGTTTATATGCCTGGAAGAAGAGGACCGGATCCCTTTGCGCCAGGTCACGCAGACGAGAGTCGTCCATGGACACAAATGTTCTGTTTTCTTTCTCTGCAAAGCGCTTTAGCATCGTTGATTTGCCAACCTGCCGTGCGCCAACAACCATTATAGCTTTGAAAGCCTTGTTTACCTCTAAAAACTT
Organism: Christensenellaceae bacterium Phil1; assembly: GCA_963648745.1. Classification (GTDB taxonomy): domain Bacteria; phylum Bacillota; class Clostridia; order Peptostreptococcales; family Anaerovoracaceae; genus UMGS973. The sequence continues at coordinate 1,647 of CAVJEY010000060.1, read as the reverse complement.
GCGTTCAAGTGAACGTTCGATATATTCCATATTATCACCTCTATACAGGCTCTTAAACATAAAATCAATGCTAAAATAAAGTATACTTCATTTTAGCATTGATTTTTTCCATTGTCAAGCCGGGCAAAACACACACCTACAGCTCCCACGCTATTACGGCGAGTCTTATCGCCGCTTCTTTGAGTGAGGATATTCTGGCTTCCTCATTTACTGAATGTATGAATCTGCCTGTAACACCCATTGAGTCAATGCACGGAATATTAAAATATGTCATATCCGATGCATCAGAACCGCCTCTTGATTTTTCCAGTCTGACCTGCGGCAGACTGTATTCCTTAAAAATCTCATTTATCCGGTGAAACAGCTTAACATTGGCATCGCAAAGCTCCATAGGCTTTCGCATACTTTTAAGTCTGCATATGCATTCAGTGCCTCTCACATACGATTTGCCGGAAATTTTCTGAACCCTGCGCTGCGCTTTTGCCAGCTCTTTCATATCGTTAAACCTGATATCCGCGCTGAAGCTGCATACGGCAGGTACAGAGTTGTCCGCAGTGCCGCCTGCTATAGTGCCGCAGTTGCATGTAATACCGTTTTTGGCTTTCATTTTTTCAAGCTCTATAATTTTGTGCGCAGCTTCTGTAACAGCGCTCGCGCCCAGATAGCAGTTGGATGAATGTACGGCTCTGCCCTTTATTTCAAATTCATATTTGACAGAACCCTTACGCATAAGTGTGACACCGCCGTTTCTGTGCGCTTCACAGTTGAAAAAAGCTACTGCATCCTGAGCTTTTGCCCTCATAAATTCAATGGTTCTTCCCTCACTGAATACACTGCCGACCTCCTCATCGCTTTGCAGTATCAGTCTTACAGGACGTTTTTTGAATCCGCAGGCTGCAAGCATATCCATAGCCATGAACGCCGCTGTAATGCCGCCTTTGCAGTCCTTGACTCCCGGCCCGTATATTGTATCGCCTTCACATCTTACCGGAGGATTTCCGAAGCTGCCGACAGCATGAACCGTATCCATATGCCCTGAAAACACCACAGGAGCCTCCTCAGATTCCTGATTCATCGTAATGCTGATGCAGTCACCGGATATGTCTTCTCTGTGAATTTCCACATCCCAGCCCTGCTCTGCCGCTTTTTTTATAAAGTATTTGCCTACCGCATCAACACCCTGCTTACAGTCTGTGGGGCTTTCTATGCTGCATATATCTATCCACGTCTGAATGTATCTGTCATTAATCTCATCTGCTTTAGCCAGAAGTTCTCTGTTCATAATACTCCCTCAAAAAACAGGGAAACCGCAAAGCTTCCCTGCCATATATTCTGCTAATATGTCTTTGTCTTAATTTTTGACCAGTCCCCGTTTATTTCTCCCCATTCGTATGCGTAGTTAACGCCTCTTACTCTGAATGAGTATTTTTTGCCTTTTGAAAGACCTTTAACGGTATATTTGTTTCCTTTAACAAAATGTGCGGCTGTCTGCCACCATAGCGGCAATAACCGTAAGCTTTGAAATCTTTTTCATTTTTACCTCCCTATGCTGCAAAAGGGACTTCTACGAAGTCCCTTAAATGTTACATGCAATTATTCGATAATCTCAGTTACAACGCCTGAACCTACTGTTCTTCCGCCTTCTCT
>CAVJEY010000059.1:0-11982 GCA_963648745.1 Christensenellaceae bacterium Phil1 | reverse complement strand
TTATTATTGAGAAGAGCAGAATGCAAAAGCAGGAGCTGATGCTCAGACTCGAAGAAGAAACATGATGATTGTAAAGCAGACACCGGCAATACCGGTGTCTGCAGGGTTTATTGGCTATAATGCAAGCATATCAGAAAGTGTCTTTAAATCCTTTATTTCTTTATTCGCGTATTTAACCATAACTTCAGCCTGATCCTTTATGGCTTTTTTGTAGATTTTCTGTTCTTTTGAAGTATCTTCTTTTGTGTCGTACTTATTGTACAGACTGATTGATGCTTCCGCAACGTCAGCCTTTACAAATGACGGCTCGGTACCCCAGTACATATTTTCGGATTTGCTCCACAGGCATTTGTCCTGTATTTCAATAACCTCAGGAGAGAAGAACCAGTTGTAATATTCAAGTACATTGTTTACTGTCCATACGTATTCATCTACAGCAGTATTTATATCGCCCTCTTCAAGACATTCAAGAACTTTATTCATATCGCTGATATTAATCTGTGAAGCCTCGTGAGGAACTACAGGCTTTTCGTACATGGTTGAGAGGAATGCCTCTGATACAAACCTGAAGGTCTCAAGGTTCCTGTCTGTAAGCTCCTTGCCCTCTGCCTTGAGAGTTTCCATAGTGTCGCTGTCACCGTCAATCCATGCCTGAACGTATCCGTCATTGATTTCCTTAACCTTTGCAGCGTTTGCCTCTGCAGCTTCACCCATAGCGGTAAGATTTGTTTCATATGTGTCAGTATCTACACCATATTCTTCAAGAAGATCCTTGTCGAACGCATTTGTTATTCTGTCAAAGTCACCTGTAAAGTCAAGGTACAGTGCAGGCATCTGATCTATGTATATTGACATTGCGCCGTAGTACTCAGCGTTGAATTTAAATATATCTCCGTCCCAGATGTCAGGCTTGTCATAATTTGTATGATAATATTTCAGATAAAAATCGTGAACATTCTCCTGATCCTCCTGAAGCAGGAAGCCGTTGATTATGCAAGGCACTCCCGCAATATAGTAGGAGAAGTCATCCGAGTAGGTGTAGGTTTGATACCCGGCAGTCTTAACGCCTTCTGAATATATGCTCTTGTCACCTGAAAGCGGATAGGTGTTTGTATAGAAATCAATCATATTATAGAATGCAGGTGCTGAGTTTGAATAAGCATATTCTGCAAACTTGTATGCAGGAAGCTCGAAGTTGAGGAATGCGAGAGTTTTTCCTGCCCATTCAGGGTGAATATTGTTAATCATTTCCCAGGCTCCTACCGTCCAGTCATACTGAGTGTCGTAAGCGCCCCATTCTTCTGCGCCGTGCATACAGAATACTATATCGTTTTCAGGAGTATAGCCTGAGTCAATCATAGCTTTTGCGATGGCTAAAACCTCAGCTACTGCACAGTTGTCATCCTGGAAACCGAAATAGTGGCAGTCATAATGAGCTCCGAACATAATCTGGTGGCTTGAATCCTTACCCTTGATTTTGCCCATTACATTGTATGTAGTACCTTCATCTCTGCCGGTGATGTTGTTTACAACAAGCGTTCCTTCTGTCTTGCCTTCCTTTATTTTAGCCTGCAGCTCTTTAGAATCTGCAGCACCTATTGAGACTGTAGGAATTGAAAGAGGCGAGCATATGTCGTTTGCATTCAGAGCATCATCTGCCACTTCAGAGAAGCCGCCGTTTTGTGCTACAAGTACGCCCGCAGCGCCCTGATGCTCAGCTTCAAGCATAGGATAGTTTACCCACCAGTTATCTCTCTGATTTACTTCTATAAGAACCAGTTTGCCTTTTACGTCAACGTTTTCGTAATCAGCGGCAGTTCCTTCGCCAAGATAGAGAATTTCGGAAGTTATTCCGTCTTTATCTGTGCCGTTTGATTCATAGGAATAAACGGAATAGTCCTTGCCGTCTACAGTAAACGACGCGCCTCTTGCATCGAACAGATCGCATTTTGCAGCTGCTTTTTCAACATCGGTAAGGCCTATATCGCTCATTACAGATTCAAGATACTTGGCAGTATTGTGCTCTGCTTCCGAACCTGCGTTTCTGCCGCCAAGGTTCTCAGTGGAGAAAAAGTCGGGGTTTGTTGATAACTCTGTTGCAAGCTCGTTGCCCCAGTCAGTGTCAATACTGTCGATGTATGCATCGTACATTGCAGTAAGCTCATCAGGGACAGCATAGCTTTCATCTGTCTTGCCGCAACCGGTAGCAAGTATGCACATACTGAATACCAGAGCAAGTGACAGAAAAATGCTGAATAGTTTTTTTGTCATTGTTTTACCTCCTTAAAATATATAAATAAGCTATTTAATTATATAAAATAGGAATGCCGAAAACTAGAAAAAAGAGCAGAAGGGTATAAATTGGGCAAACAAATAATCGCACAAGTCAAAATAGTATGAAAAAACGACTTGCTTGCGTAAATTTTCAACAAACAAGTCGTGCGGGACAGCAAAAACATAACATAAAAGAACTGCTCCCATACGAAAAGCAGTTCCTGATTGTCAGTCTGTAAAGCTTTTGAGCCTGTCTGTTATGCTGCCTGAGGTACATTTCTTAAATGCGATGTGAGATATAAGCACGCATATCAGTATCAGCAGGGCAGAGGCTGCAAGAAATTCGGCGCAAGGAAAGTAGTATCTGAAATATGCCAGCCTTGCTTTTATAATGCGGCAGGTGATATACCATATGGCGCTGCCGGAAGCGGCGGTCATAAGTATGACAAAAATACTGTACAGCAGCCCCTCGCTTAAAATCATCTTTTTGAGCTGCTTTGCGCTCATTCCTATGCTTTCCATTACGGCAAACTCTTTTTTGCGCAGTACAAGCCCTGTGGCTGTGACGTTTACGAAATTGACAAGCCCCATAAAAAGCAGCATTATGCAAAGCGATGCCATAATTATACGGCTTGAGGTTATATATTCCTTTGCAGCGGCAAGCAGATCCGATTTGGAGGTAAGCGAAAGAATACGAGAGTCTGTGACTATTCCTCCGTAGGATTTACCTGATGTGAACTGCGAATTGTATTGCTCCACCATACGGTTTAATGTACTTTTTATTGCAGGCTCCCTGTCCATGTCAACATCGAGATTAATCAGAAATGTGCCGGTATCTATTTTCATATTTCTGATGCCCTCATCTGTCGCAAGCAGATACATGACATCTCTGCCGTTCCAGGTTGTTTCAAGCTTCGGAAGCCCGTTTTTCGTGAAGTTCAGATATCCGCAGAAGGTCATTTCACAGGTCCTGCTGCCGTCAGTATCGTATACCGCAAATGGCAGTCCGACATACTCTCTGCTTTTTTCTGTTTCGGCCATGGAGAGCACATTGTAATGAAGCATTATGGCGCCGGTGCCGTTTAATACAGGTTCAGTGTCTATATAAAGGTTTTCTTTTTCCGCAAAGGCTTTAAGCTCCTCAAGATAGGCTCTGCTTACCTCCTGTACGACAAAAGCGCACTTGCCGCTGTCCCCGTCATCGAAACGAAGTTTGAACGGCTCTGCTTCTTTTGAAATCATGCCGTAACCGCCGGTGGTTATGATTGCATTTTCAACCCCGTTTATTTTACTCATTCGCTCCGCCATATCCTCAGGGAAAAATCTGTCATCTCTGCTGTACCTGCTCATTGTCAGGGTATCTACCATGCTGATAATCTGAAAATCGTGATGCTCATATGATATCTGATTGGTGGTGTCAATGCCGTGCGAAACAGCAATTGCCGTCATGGATATGCCAAGGCCCAAGGTCAGTGAGATAACTGTGAGCCAGAATCTGCCGTGAAATCTGAAAATGTTTTTCCACGACATCTTCAGTATATCAAATCTGCCGGCTCCGGCAGTGCGAAGCTTATGACTGCGAACTTTTTCTGTATATTTTACTGACTGAACCGGCGATATTCCCGCAAGCTTTCTGATGGCAAAGGCAGAGCTCAAAAATCCGGCCAGAGCACCTGAAACCAGAGACAGCACCAGAATGTAAGGATTAAATGATATCATGGCAGAGGCTTTGCCAAGTCCGTGAAGATACATATCCGACAGAAGCGCCGGCAGTATTGCAAGTGTTATCAGAAGCCCGGCAAAAGCTCCGATGGCGCAGCCGATGATAGTTGCCTTTCCTGTCTGCCTGAAAACAATTCTGTAAAGCTGCTTTCTGGTGGTTCCCATAGTCACCAGCAGGCCGTACTGGCGGACATCGTGGCCGAGGGATATGTGCAGCACATTGAAAATTAAAATCAGCGCGGATATAAATATGACGGCAGCCATAATATATGCAAGATCATACCCTCCCGCAAGCTCGGTTACCGCCTGCATATTCATGGGATTTCCGCCGAAAAACTGCTGACTGTCATCACGCATCGTAACATCTCTGTAGAGCATTTCCTCCACAGATTCGCCTGAAATACTGTCATCCTGCATTATGAGCAGGGTGGTGCAGTCATCTGTATTTATTGAAAGTGTATCGAGATACTCCTGCGAAAAATATGCCGGAGGCATACTCATCATAGGATCGACATACTCGGTAAAATAGCCGCAAAGATAAAAGGTCTGCTTCTTTGATACGCCTTCATCAAAATATATCGGGCAGGTGATTTTCATGCCGAGCTCAGGGGTTTTAATCCCTATGGCATCAAGTGCCCTGCGTGACATCATTATATCATCTTTCGCAGCAGGATAGCTGCCGCATATATCTGTGTATGCAGGCACCTGTATGTTTTCCCACGCGTTTTTATCAAGCACAGAGCAGATGAATTTATCCGATACGCCAAAAGCCGTTTCTTTTCCGACCTCTTTTATATACGGCAGATTTTTTATCTGCTCATACTGGGCTTCATCAGCCTGCTCAAGTGTTGTAGCGGCAGCCGTACCTGAGTTTCGCATATACAGCAGGTAATCCGCATTTATTTTTCCTGAGGTAATGCTGAATATGCAGAATATCATTACAACGGCGATAGCGGTTGCGGCAATCAGTATTGTGTTTCTTCCTCTGTTGCTTTGGTACTGCCCTGCTGCAATTATTTTTATGACTTCACTGTTGTTATTCCTCATCAGCGCCACCTGTGACCCTTCCGTCCTCTATGCGGATAATCCTGTCTGCCATCTGGGCGATTTCCTCATTGTGAGTAACCACAATAATGGTCTGATGGTATTTTACGGCGCAGGTTTTAAGAAGTCCTATGACCTCCATACCCGTTATTGAGTCAAGATTTCCCGTAGGCTCGTCTGCAAGTATGAGAGCAGGCTTTGTTGAAAGCGCTCTTGCGATTGCAACGCGCTGCTGCTGACCGCCCGAAAGCATATACGGCATATTGCCGATTTTATCCTCAAGTCCCAGACTTTTAATTATTTCGGCTATAAAAGGCTCATCGACCGAAACGCCGTCAAGGCGAAGCGGAAGGGTGATGTTTTCCCATACATTTAAGTAGGGCAGCAGGTTGTAGTTCTGAAATACAAATCCTATGTTTCTTCTGCGGAATACGGTAAGTTCTTCCTGTGACAGGCTGTCAAGCCGTCTGTTTCGTATATGAACATGGCCGGAATCAGGCCGGTCAAGTCCGCCTGCCATATTGAGAAATGTTGTCTTGCCGCTGCCTGAAGAGCCGACAACTGCTGCAAATTCCCCGTCTGATACAGAAACAGAAACTCCGTCAAGAGCGTAAACTTTGCCTGATGGAGTTTCATATATTTTTTTGAGGTTTTCTGTTTTTAATATATCCATAATATTAACTCCCTTCTGCTTTTGCTTTTGATAAAAGTCTATCAGAGGGTTATTACAATCTGCTTACATTTTGAGAAACAGGGAGAAAAATATACATATCAAGACCGTCTGGTCTGCGGCGCGCCTTCATAAATCCCTCGTGAAGCATTACGATTTCACGCGCTATGTAAAGGCCAAGACCAAAGCCCGGCTGACCGTTTGTGTTTTTGCCCCGGTAAAACCTTTTGAAAATACGGTTTTCCTCATCCTCGGATATCCCGCTGCCCATGTCCGATACGATTATTCTGACATACATCTCATCTGCGGCGGCGCTGATTGTGACTGCGGAATTTTCAGGTGAGTATTTAATGCTGTTGTCAATAAGGTTGTATATGGCCTCTCCGAGCCAGCCTGCATCGTGGGGCGCGGATATTTCAGGCGAAGCATCAAGCCTTATGTCTATACGCTTTGCCTCTGCGGCTCTGCTTGCCGTAAGGATGCTTTTGAGGATTGTATCTTTAAGACAGATGCTTTCTTTTTTTATCTGTATAATTCTGTTTTCAAGCCGCGCCGTCTGTATAAAGCTTTCTGTCAGAAATTTAAGCTGCTGTTCTGATTTGCAGACAGCTTCAAGATAGCGGCGCTGGGTGTCGTTTTCGATGACGCCTGCAAGAAGCTCGGTATAGCTTTCGAGATTTGCAAGAGGCATTCTCATCTGGTGGGCGATTTCTGCGATAAGCTCCTTTATCTGACTGTGCTCAACGGCAGCCTGTTTTTCTCTTGCCTTCAGCATCTCATCAAGCCGGAAAAGCTGGTGAGTGATTTTGGAGGGCAGAGTATCTTTATATTCCGCCGGAGGGTCAGCAGCTTCTCCGTTTAATATTTTTTCAAGGATAAGAGATATATTCTCCATTTCTTTTCTGCTGTTTTTCATGGCTATTCTCCAAATGTGTATCCGAGGCCGAATATATTTCTGATATATACCGGGTGAGAGGGGTCAGGTTCTATTTTCTTTTTGAGCCTGTTAAGCGTGACATTTACTGTATTGTCATCTACAAAAGCGCCGCGGGAATCCCATATCTTTTCTAAAATCATATCCTTTGTTACAACTCTGCCGCGGTTTTGTGAAAGCAGCTCCAGAAGCTGATATTCTTTTGGTGTGAGTTTTACAGCGGTTTGTGAAAGCTGTACCTGTTTTTTGTCATAGTCGATATGCATATCCCTGTAGTAAAGCACATTCCTGCTGCCGCCTGATCTCCGCAGCACAGCCTGAATATGGGCTGCAAGCACAGGCATGGGGAACGGCTTTACAAGATAATCATCTGCGCCGCAGTCAAAGGCCCTGAGCATATCCTCCTCGCCGTCTTTTGCGGTAAGAAATATGACAGGAGCCCTGCCGCGTACCGTGCGGCAGATTTCAATGCCGCTGCCGCCTGCAAGCCCTATGTCTAAAAGCAGCAAATCGGGACGGCTTTCTGCAAGCGCCATGCCTTCTTCAAAAGAAAAAGCGCTGTCAGTAAGATATCCAAGTGTTTCAAGGTATGTGCACAGAGCCTCGTTTAACAGCCTGTCATCCTCTATTATTCCGATACGTATCATAATAATCTGTTCCTTTGCATTGTTCTACGCCGATTATATCATATCGGAATAATTGAATGCAAAAAAAACAGGGCATCTGATATTTCAAAAGCCCTGCCCGCAAAACACCCTATAGCTTCACCAGCTTTTCCGGATTTATATTTCTGCCGTTTTTAATAACCTCAAAATGCAGATGAGCCTCATCACTGCATTCAAACAGCGCCGTATCGCCTATGCCCGATATAACCTGCCCCTGCTTTACAGTATCGCCTGTTTCAACCATGCTGTCAGTCGAAAGATTGGAATATAGTGTGGATATATCATTGCCGTGATCTATGACTATTGTTATCCCCATGGTGTCATCGGTAAACACCTTTGTGACAGTACCGTCTGCGACAGCCTTGACCTGCGCATCGAGGCTGCCTTTAATGTCTATGCCTTTATGCACCATGTATTGATCCAAGGTTTTTGAGTATACTAAACCTTTGCCGGAGTACCCTTTGAGTATACTCCCCTCGGCAGGGGCGATATACCCGGCTTCAGACTGTGATGTACTCTTTTTCGCCTGACCGCTGTCCACTACGGGAATTTCCGACGATGCAGCGCTGTCCTCACTCTTTGTCTCAGCTGTTTCCTCAACACGCTTTGAGGCATCGACTTCTTCACCTGCAGGCGCATCCACCTTATTTATATTGGCTTTGAGAGTAAACACCGAAGCTAAAGCGATTACGCAGAAACACAGAACAAGCGCTATGGCAGTTTTGTCTTTTTTTCTGACCTTTTGTCTCATAGCTTTCACCTCCGTTAATATTATCGCCAGCATGTGCAAAATTAATACTGACAATGCTTGTAATAAATTCGGGTTTAGAATATAATAAATAGTGACTTCGCACGAAGATAAGCATTGTAATTGCAGTGTTACAGCAATTTATACATATGGAAGGAGAATTAAAATGGCAGAATATATAATGGCACAGGCAAACGGAAGAAAAATCCCAAAAGAGGATAAAATATTCGGAATAAGCACAAGAGCAAAGGCAATGATAGCAGAGAAGGGCAAAGAAAACGTAGTTAACGCTACGATAGGTGCGCTTCTTGATGACAATGGAGATTTAATCGTAATGTCATCGGTTGTTGAGGAACTCAAAAAACTGAACCCTGCGGATTTTGCGGAATATGCCCCTATAGGAGGCATACCTGAATTCAAAAAAGCAATTCAGAAGGCGGCATTCGGAAGCTTCGTTCCGAAGTGCTTTACGGAAGCGGTTGCAACACCGGGCGGCACAGGCTCAATCAGAAACACTGTATCAAACTATTCAAAGCCGGGAGATGCAGTGCTTACAGCAGACTGGTTCTGGGCGCCGTACAACAGCATAGCGCAGGAACAGGGCAGAACTCTTGAAACATATGAGCTTCTGAACAAAGAAGGCGGTTTTAATCAGCAGGGCTTTGATGCGAAAGTAAAGGGTCTGCTTGCAAAGCAGGACTCACTTGTTATACTTCTTAACACGCCTGCACACAACCCTACAGGCTATTCGCTTACACTTTCCGACTGGGACAAAGTGATAGAAACTCTTTCATCGGCAGGCAGCGACAAAAAAATAACTCTGTTTGTTGATATCGCATATATAGATTTTGCAGGCGATGAGGAGGAATACAGACAGTTCCTGCCTAAGCTTGAAACACTTCCTGCAAACGTGCTTCCTGTGCTTGGCTACAGTGCATCAAAAACCTTCACACTGTACGGCATGAGATGCGGCGCCATGATATGCATGGCAAAGACAGAGGAAATCGCGGCCGAGTTCAAACAGGTATGCGAGTTTTCGGCAAGAGCCACATGGTCAAACAGCACAAGAGCAGCCCAGAAAGTTATAGCCAACATATATGCGGACGAAAAACTGCTTGCCAAAGTAAACGAAGAAAGAAAACAGTACAGAGATATGCTTGTTGCAAGAGGCAGAGCCTTTGAAAAATCAGCAAAAGAGGCAGGTCTTGAAATCGTGCCTTTTGATTCGGGCTTCTTTGCATCAATACCTTGCCCTGACCCTGATGAAATCAGCAGAAAGCTTGAAAAAGAGGGCATATTTATAGTTCCTCTCGCAAAGGGACTCAGAGTGTCGGTTGCATCCATATCGGAAGCAAGATGCGCAGCGATTCCGTTTAAGATTGCAGAAGCAATGAAATAAAATATTAAAGAGAAAAGGTGGGAAAATGTTTAAGAGTGTAAAAGATGTAAGAGCGTACTGCGAAAAAAACAAAATTGAGATGATTGATTTCAAAATGATCGACATCAACGGAAGGTGGCGTCACCTTGCATTTCCATGGCAGCGTCTTACCGAGGAAACAATGAAATACGGCATAGGCTTTGACGGCTCCAACTACGGATATGCGGCGGTTGAGAAATCAGACATGGTATTCATGCCTGATCTTTCAACAGCGGTTATTGATCCGTTTATGGAAATACCGACAATTACCATGATGGGCGATGTAATGGTTATAGATCTGCCCGAAAACAGACCTTTTGACCAGTATCCGAGAAACGTTGCGGCTGCGGCGCAGGAGTATATGAGGTCGGAGGGCATAGCTGACGAAATGATCATCGGACCTGAATTTGAGTTTTATCTGTTTGACAGAGTGAATTTTGAAACCAAAACTCAGACTGCAGGATTTGAGGTTGATACAGGATATGCGGAATGGAATTCCGGAGAATATGACAACAATATGGGATACCATGTGCCTCTAAAAGGCGGTTATCATGTTGATATTCCTCACGATACAACCTATAGCCTCAGAAGCCATATCTGTATGCTTCTTGAGAACTGGGGAGTGGGAGTCAAATACCATCATCACGAGGTGGGAGGCCCCGGACAGGTTGAAATCGAGGTTGAACTCGGACCTATGCTTGAGATGGCAGACAAGACGATGATTGCAAAGTATGTAATCAAGAATGCTGCTGCACAGGCAGGCAAAACAGCAACGATGATGCCAAAACCTATATACAACGAGGCAGGCTCAGGTATGCATGTGCATATGCATCTTTTCAAAAAAGGCAAGCCGCTGTTTTATGACAAAAAAGGCTATTCACAGCTCAGCGATACAGCTATGTATTTCATAGGCGGACTTCTGAAGCATGCAGCTTCTCTGTGCGCGTTTACAGACCCGTCAACAAATTCATACAAAAGACTTGTTCCGGGATTTGAGGCGCCTGTGACAATAGGCTTTGCGACAGCCAACAGAAGCTCGGTTATACGCATACCGGCATATGCCAAATCACCTGAAAGCAAGAGATTTGAGCTCAGGAACCCTGACGGCACCTGCAATCCGTACTATGCCTATGCTGCAATACTTATGGCGGGCATTGACGGCATCAAAAACAAAATCGACCCGGTCAAGGAAGGCTGGGGACCGTATGATTTTAACCTTTACAATCTGACAGACGAGGAAAAGACAAAGATACAGGGGCTTCCCAAAACTCTTGATGAAGCTCTTGCTGCGCTTGATGCGGATCACGACTACCTCACTGCAGGAGGGGTATTCCCGATTGAACTGATTAGGATATGGAGAGAAAACAAGCAGAAGGAAGCTGACTATATCAATTCAATTCCGTCATCGGCAGAGTATGAGAAGTATTACGATCTGTAGCAGTTCAGATAATATGAACAGTATTCAGAGGGAGCAGATATGAAAGAAAGAACAAAGCCGTCAATTATGCAGAATTATGACGCTGAACTTGCCGAAATGATTTCCAAAAGCAGAGGCACTTCTCTTATGGATGGCCTGGGAATTTTCCTAAAATCCAAGACGCATAAAATGCTGCTTGATAATGAATTGAGAATGTGGTATTTCAGCCCGCTGGCAGTTTTTGATATGTGGGAGAACGAGGAAGCGACCGGAGATCCGGGCAACTCACTTTATCTGAGAGGTGATGAGATTGACGAAAGAATTTAAGTTCTTTGTATATTTGCTGGAAAGCTACGCGGCTCATAAAGGAACAACGGCGGATGAAGTTTTGAAAACACTGGATGATAAGAACCTTACACAATTCGTCTACGATATGTATGAGATGTATCACATTGAGGCAATAGAAAATGCTTTTCTTGATATTGACAGTCTGATTGAAACCGGCAGGCCGGCATACTGATGATACGGAGAATCAAAATAGTGATAATATAAATAAAGTGTGTAAGCTTCTTGTGAGAGGAGACTTACGCACTTTACTTTTCGCATTTTATATACTTTTACATTAATATTTCCATAATTGATTGGAAGTCTGCTGTTGTGATTTTATCATTTTAAATCCTTGTAAATACTAATACTTTCTACTGCAATATTAGTTTCATTTACAACGACGTTTATCTCATCTCCTGTAAGTTTTTCTTTTCTTAAAGCCACATCATTTATTTTAGATGCAGCATTAAGTGGAAATGAATTTCTTATTTTAAACTTTGCAGGTATTTGTCTAGAATTCATTTCTGGATTTGCAATAATACTGTTATAATGTGAACTTCCATTAAAATTAACACTCAATGATTGGGGACTTTCTTAGATTCCTTTAGAAACCGCATAAAATCAAGCAAAATCGATATTTGCGTCCTAAATGAATTTTTAGGGCATATTTGCGTTCTGAATGAATTTTTAGGGCTTGACTAATTGACGGCCGTATGATATTATAATAGACTGCCACGCAATGTATTTGCACTGCGATTTGTTGA
>CAVJEY010000058.1:0-12023 GCA_963648745.1 Christensenellaceae bacterium Phil1 | reverse complement strand
AACAATGTAAAAATTACATCAAAATCGCACCTTTTTCACGTTATTTTACATACCCTGTATCCCCCGCATCCGTTGCAGTCACTGCACTGCATGGATTTTTTTCAGATACGCAAATTACCTTTATCAAAGATTTTATATATTTCTAAGCAACCTGCGGTTGCATATGTGAGCCGCGGTGACAGTAATGCAATGCTCCCTGATTTCAGGCATAAAAACACAGCCGTCAAAATCCTGACAGCTGTGTCTTCATATATTGCAGCATTTGCCGCTTTATCTTATTTTTACAAATTCATTTTCATCGGCTCTGTATATGCTTTTGACAGCTATCCTGTTTTGGGCAAGTATGTGTTTTACTTCCCCTATATCGTCTGTCTTTATATATACACCGTAACCGCAGCTTTTAACAAGCTCGGGCGGAAGTCTTCTGACCGAAGCTCTGAGTCCGTTTTCCAGAAGTTTATCTCTGGCATACGCCGCTTTATAAAATGAAGAGAAGGAAATAATATACGACTTCTTCATTTCCGTCACTCCCATCACAGTATAATACTGCATTATATGCACTCATGCTCTGAAATGTCACTCTTTTGTAATCGCTGCCGTCTGCTCCGAAAGCCATCCGGCCTCATCTTCATCAAGATAGTTTTTAAGTGTATCATACACTTTGCTGTGATAACGGTTAAGAAACTCAAGCTCATCATCGCTGAGCATACCTGCTTCTATAGCCTCTCTCTCAAACGGACAGAGTGTTATGGTTTCAAAGCACAGTCCGCCGGCATCCTTTATGCAGAGAATCTCGTTTTCGAGTCTTATACCGTATTCTCCTGCAAAATACACTCCCGGCTCATCGCTGGTTATCATTCCCGGCATCATACGGCATTTGTCGCCTCTCCTGCTGATGGTATTGGGTCCCTCATGGACGCTGAGCATATGCCCTACGCCATGCCCCGTGCCATGGTTGAAATCAAAGCCTCTGTCTCTCAGTGGCTTCCTTGCTGTAGTATCAAGCTCCGCTCCTGTGGTTTCATATCCGAATCTTGCAGCCGCAAGGCTGATATTGGATTTGAGCACCGCGGTATAGGCGTATTTCCTGTCAGCTGTGACAGGGCCGAGCGCAACTGTTCTTGTAATATCTGTGGTTCCGTCCCTGTACTGTCCCCCTGAATCCACCAGAAGAAAGCCTTCCGGCTTAATCTGAACATTGCTTCTTTCTGTCGCCTGATAGTGTATTACCGCGCCATGCGCCTCATAGCCTGCTATTGTATCAAAGCTGAGATCATACGCTCCCTGCTGTCTGCGGCACTCCTCAAGATAACCGGCAGCGGAAATTTCGGTTATATGCCTGCTGCCGGCATTGGTTTTAAGCCAGTACAGGAATTTCACCATGGCAGCGCCGTCTCTGATATGGGCATTGCGCGTGCAGGCAATCTCCGTATCGTTTTTGACAGCTTTCATAAGCTCTATGGGATTTTCTCTGTCAATAATCTCAACCGAGCTGTCAAGGCACGATAAAAGCGCATATGACACGCCGGATTTTTCAATGCTGATGCTGCAGTTTTCAAGTGATTTAAGGTCGTCAAAAATCTGCATATACGGCCGCAGGTTTTTTCTCTCTAAGCTTTCGTCCATAACATACAGGAAATCTTTATCTTTGCCGATAAGCGCAAAGGCAAAGAATACCGGCGTATGCTTGATATCATCACCCCGCAGATTATACAGCCATGCAATCTGTTCAAGGTTTGTGACAAGCAGGAAATCGCAGCCGGTCATTTCGTTCCGGACTCTTGCAAGCCTGGAGCTGCAGGTTTCGCCGGTAACAGAAATGTCGAGTTCATATATATGCGACGGCTTTATTTCCGGGCGATCCTGCCATATTTCTCCCACAAGGTCGATATCCCACACTATATCTGCCAGAGCCTCAAAACGGCTGCCCTGCGCAGCGCTTACCACTCTGCCGTCAAAGCCGAGCCTGAGTCTTTTGGATCCTGCTTTTTTGCTCAGTGCCTCAATATATTCCTCCAGAGTCGGCACTTCCGCCATGCCTTCCTTCATAAGCTCTATGCCGCTTCCCGAAAGCTCCGCCTCCGCCTGCAGAAAATATCTGCCGTCAGTCCACAGCGCCGCAGTATCCGGGGTGACCGCAATCGTCCCCGCAGAGCCTGTAAACCCGGATATATATTCTCTGCATTTGAAATAGTCATTTACATATTCCGAGCCATGATAATCCGTAGTCGGTACAATATATACATCTATCCCGCGTTTTTGCATCTGCACGCGAAGTTCTTCAAGCTGTTTTCTCATATAATCTTCCTTTCAGACTGTGATTATATATATTATACACCCCCGGAAGCTGTCAGCCACACAATATGTCAAAAAATCATTTCAGCCTTGCAATAAGCTCTCCGGCTTTAACCTGCTGCCCCTCTTTAACATATATTTTATCGACAGTGCCTTTCATCGGAGCAAGGATATTGGTTTCCATTTTCATCGCCTCGACAACAGCTACAGGCTGTTTTTCGTTTACCTCATCGCCCTCTTTTACAAGCACCTTCACAATGTTTCCCGGAATGCTTGCCCCTATTTCGGCCGGATCCTCCTCATCCGCATACATTATATGCGATGAGTTTGCGCTTATCGCCGCGCTTTTGTCCTTTATTTTTACGGCGGTTCTGTTGCCGTTAACCTCAAATATGACGGTCTTGAAGCCTTCTTCGTCCGTATCTCTGCTGCTTGATGTCAGCTTGACTATAATCTGCTTGCCCTCTGCCAGCTTGATTTCACAGGTTTCGTCCTCTGCAAGACCATGGAAGAATATATCGCTTCCCATAAGTCTGAAGCTGCCGTCTTTTTGGAGGCTTGTGATATAGTCTTCAAATACTTTCGGATAAATGGCATAGCTTAGAAGCTCCTGCTCATTTCCCTCAAGGCCGTATTCTTTTTGCAGCTTGTCTCTGATTGCATCAAAATCCTCATCGGGAAGAAGCGAGCCGGGTCTTACGGTTACAGGAGTTCTGCCGCGCAGCACAAGCTTTTGCAGCTTCTCCGGAAAACCTCCCTCAGGCTGTCCCATCATCCCCTCAAAGTATGATACTGCAGAATCAGGGAAGTCTATATCTGCCGCCTTTTCGTATATGTTCTCCGGTGTAAGTCCGTTCTGAACCATGAATATCGCCATGTCGCCGACTACCTTTGATGACGGAGTAACCTTGACAATATCTCCAAGCATCTGATTTACGGTTCTGTACATTTCCTTCACTTCTCTGAATTTGTGACCCAGACCGAAGCTGTCCACCTGCGATTTGAGATTTGAATACTGTCCTCCAGGCATTTCGTATTTGTATATCTCAGCCGAGCCTGTAACCATATCTGATTCAAATTCTTTGTATACAGGTCTTACGGCCTCCCAGTACTCTGAAATTTTCTGTATCTGTTCGGTGTCTATCCCTGTATCTCTGCGGGTGCCCTCAAGCGCCGCCACTATGGAGTTAAGGGCAGGCTGGCTTGTAAGCCCGGACATACTGTTAAATGCCGCATCTACAATGTCAACGCCTGCATTTGCCGCCATCATCAGAGTGGCAACGCCGTTGCCGCTGGTATCATGTGTATGCAGATGCACAGGTATCGATATTTCATTTTTTAATGCTTCGATTAATTTCTTGGCTGCCATAGGCTTCAGAAGCCCTGACATATCCTTGATGCCAAGTATATGCGTGCCTCTTTTTTCAAGCTCCTTGGCCATGTTAACATAGTAGCTCAGGCTGTATTTGT
Source organism: Christensenellaceae bacterium Phil1 (assembly GCA_963648745.1). GTDB lineage: Bacteria > Bacillota > Clostridia > Peptostreptococcales > Anaerovoracaceae > UMGS973. The sequence goes on along the minus strand of CAVJEY010000058.1, from coordinate 8,258 downwards.
CTCTGCTTTCGTCAAGTATATCGCCTGTATAGCACATACACGCTTCCGCCACCTTGCCCTGGTTGAGCACCTCGTCAAGAGAAACCTCTATGCCCTCTATCCAGTTGAGGGAATCGAATATCCTGAATACGTCTATGCCTGATTTTGCGGATTCTCTGATGAATCTTCTTATGACATTGTCGGGATAATTTTTGTAGCCGACTCCGTTTGCGCCTCTTATGAGCATCTGAAACATTATGTTCGGTATGCACTCTCTGAGGGTTTCAAGTCTTTCCCATGGTGACTCTTTCAGGAATCTGTAGGCTGTATCAAATGTCGCGCCGCCCCACATTTCGAGAGAAAACAGATCCTTGCCGTAAAGCGCCACTGCAGGAGCTATTTTTTCCATGTCAACTGTCCTGACTCTGGTTGCCATCAGCGACTGCTGCGCATCTCTCATTGTTGTGTCTGTTATGAGCAGTTTGTGCTGTGAGTTTATCCATTTTACAACGCCCTCCGGACCTTCTCTCATCAGGAGCTGTCTTGTTCCCTGCAAAGGCTTTATTTCTCCCGGTTTTATTCTTGGAAATACCGGTATGTTAAACTCCGGCTTGACGCCTCTGTTGCCGTTTACATATTTTTCACCGAGGAAGTTGAGGACTTTGAGTTCCTTGTCCTCTTTAACGGCTATATTAAGCAGGTTGGGGTTGTCTGCGATGAATCCCGTATCGCACATGCCCGCTCTGAAAGTAGGGTGATTAAGTACGTTGAGCAGAAAAGCCCTGTTGGTTTTAACGCCCTTGATGTTCATTTCGTTCAGGGCTCTTTTGGCTTTGTTTACAGCGTCTTTGAAGGTTCTTGCCCATGCTGTCACCTTAACCAGCAGACTGTCGTAATACGGTGAGATTTCGGAATTTACGGCAGCGTTTCCCGCGTCAAGTCTGATACCGAAGCCTCCCGCACTTATATATTTGGTAATGATTCCTGTATCGGGAGCAAAACCGTTTACCGGGTCTTCGGTGGTAAGTCTGCACTGCACTGCATATCCGTTCTGTTTTATGTCTGCCTGACTTCTGATGTTTACCTCCTCAGAATCAAGGCTGTACCCCTGGGCAATAAGAATCTGCGACTGGACAATATCCACACCTGTTGTCATTTCGGTGACGGTATGCTCCACCTGTATTCTCGGATTCATTTCGATGAAGTAGTGGTTGCCGTCTCTGTCTACAAGGAATTCAACTGTTCCCGCGCTTCTGTAATTTACAGCCGATGCTATTTTTATCGCATCCGCGCATATTCTTTCTCTCTGCTCCTGTGTTATTGACAAGGCCGGAGTAAACTCAACTACTTTCTGGTGTCTCCTCTGGATTGAACAGTCTCTTTCGTACAGGTGCACTATGTTGCCGTAGTTGTCGCCAAGCACCTGCACCTCTATATGCTTTGGTCTTTCGATGTATTTTTCTATAAATATATCATCAATTCCGAAGGCTTTGCGGGCTTCGCTTCTGGCACTTTCAAACTGCTCCGGAAGTTCCTGCGCGTTTCTTACGATTCGCATACCTCTGCCGCCTCCGCCTGCCGCTGCCTTGAGCATTACCGGATAGCCGCATTTCTCCGCAAATTCCAAGGCTACCTCCACTGTCGGAATAGTCTCTGCAATCCCCGGAATCGTAGGTACTCCCGCCTCTGCTGCAACAATTTTGGATTTGACCTTGTCTCCGAGGCTGTCCATCATCACATAGTCAGGCCCTATAAATACAATACCCGCCTCTTCACAGGCTCTTGCAAACTCCGTATTCTCCGAAAGAAATCCGTATCCGGGATGTATGGCATCAACACCCTTTGCCTTTGCCAGCTCTATGATTCCGTCTATCGAAAGATACGCATCAACCGGCGATTTGCCTCTGCCTATCTGATAGGCCTCATCCGCTTTGGTTCGAAACAGCGAGTTTTTGTCCTCTTCCGAATAAATTGCAACGCCTCTGATACCAAGCTCCCTGCAGGCTCTCAGCACTCTTATTGCAATCTCTCCTCTGTTGGCTACAAGAACTCTCTTGAATTTTCTTATCTCCATATAAATCTCCTTTTTGATATTTTTACACCACACATATATAAAACAAATGAAGGCCTTGATGGTCCTCATTTATTTGAATCTGAGTATTCTGTTGTCCTTGTATTCATTATACAGGATGCACCGCCTGATTTCAAGCATATTTTTGTTGCAAACAAACAATTACTATGCGGTTGTTTTATGGATTTTTACAATTTTATAAGGCGACTACTGTGTTTCTCCAAACAGACTTGTGATGTTTCGCACATAATAGGTTATAAAGCCGGCTTTGTTTACATCTCTGTCAGATACAAGCACGCAGCTTCCCGTTTTCTTCCCGTCATAATATATATCCACCCTGCCTACGGCATCGCCTTTTTTGAGAGGCAGTTTAATGTTTTTATCTGTTACCGTTTTCCATGTGACTTTATCCTTATCGCCTTTTTTAACAAATGCAGCGGCAGCCTCTGCGGTCACGGCTTCAAACTGCTCCGGCTCTCCTCCGTCCGCACTGATTTTTTTTACCTCCTCGCCCTCAGGGAATATCTCAACGGTTTCATATGACGAAAAGCCGTAATCCAGAAGCTTTGCCACCTGCGCGTTTCTTTCTTTTGAGGTTGCAGCTCCTAAAACCACCGCTATCAGAGTGGTTTTGCCTCTGGTGGCCGAGGCCGACAGGCAGTAGCCCGCCTCCTGGGTGAATCCTGTTTTGATTCCGTTTGCACCGCTGTATGTTTTTATCAGCCTGTTTGTGTTGGTAAGCCCGAATTCTGTTTCTCTGCCCGGAAGTCCCACCTTAATTGTATCCTGCCATTTAGTACACCATTTTTTTATTTTTTCATGCTTCAGAAGCTCCTTTGACATGATGGCTATATCATAGGCGCTTGTATAATGCTCTTTTACAGGCAGGCCGTTGGTGTTTATGAAGCTGGTATTCTCCATTCCCAGCTCCTGCGCTTTTTTGTTCATTTTTTCAACGAATATATCGGTGCTGCCTGCAATGTATTCCGCTAAGGCAACGCATCCGTCATTGGCAGAAACCATTGCAATTCCCTCAAGGAGCTGCTCTACGGTATGAGTTTCCCCCGGTTCCATATACATCTGGCTGCCGCCCATTGATGCCGCATTGTCTGATATGACAACCTCGTCGTCAAGAGTGATTTTGCCGCTGTCAACAGCCTCCATTGCAAGCAGCATTGTCATAATCTTGGTTACGGACGCCGGCGGAAGTTTTTTGTCTGCATTAAGCGCATATATGACTTTGCCTGTGGCAGCATCCATCACAACCGCCGCTTTTGCTTTTATTTCGGGGCCGCCGTCTGCATCTGCGGTTTTACTTTGCGAAACTTCGTCATTTACGGTTTCAATGCTCTGAGCCACATCAACGGTTCTCTGTTTTATGCACATATTTTTTACACCCATAAACCCGCCAAAGCCTAAGGCTATAACAAGCGCTATGCATACAGGGGCTTCTATCTTCTTAAAAGGAAATTTCACATCAGGCCTCCTCGTTTGATTTCTCTTTTATATAGTATTGCTGCCCGCAGTTTTTTAGAACATACTAAAAAAAATGACACGAAACGGAGCCCTGCATATCAAAGCTCCGTTTCGTGTTTAAGGAATTATATGTTTTATTTTATTAATGAGGAAAAGTAAAATGCATATCTATTCGAGCCTGTACGCCTCTTCATGGTGAAGCGCATGGTCAAGTCCTTCAAATTCCTCCTGCTCGCTTACTCTCACAGGTGTGAATCTGTTTATAACTTTGAGGATTACAAATGTGGCGATAAACGCATAGGCTCCTGCGAATGCCGTTGCGCCAAGCTGGATCAGAAACTGTGTGACGTTTCCTTCAACAAGTCCGCTGACGCCGTTTACCTCAGATACGGCAAGCACACCTATCATTACTGCTCCGAGCATGCCGCCCACGCCATGAACACCCCATACATCAAGGGCATCGTCCCAGTCCAGTTTTTTTCTGAGGAGTACTGCAAGATAGCATATCACGCCTGCCATAATGCCAAGTATAAACGCTCCCCACGGTTTGATGTATCCTGCTGCCGGCGTTATGGTTGCAAGTCCTGCAACCGCTCCGGTAAGAGCTCCTACAAAGCTTGGACTTTTGTCTCTTATCCACGAGATTACAAGCCATGTAACCATCGCTACTGAGGCCGTAATGTCTGTGTTTACAAATGCAGTGGAGGCAAGTCCCGTAGCGCCCATGGCGCCGCCTGCGTTGAAGCCGAACCAGCCAAACCACAGAAGTCCCGTGCCGAGGGCCACATAAGTTATATTATGAGGCTCCACTGCCGAAGCGCTCATGTCTTTTCTTTTGCCTACCACAAATACCGATGCCAGTGCTGCAAGTCCCGCACTTGCGTGAACTACAATGCCTCCTGCAAAATCGGCTGCGCCAAGCTGTGCCAGGAATCCGCCGCCCCATACCCAGTGAGCAAGCGGTACATAAACCAGCAGGCTCCATATTACAAGGAATATCAGGTAGCTCTTGAAGTTTACTCTGTCTGCAAATGCCCCTGTTATAAGGGCGGGAGTAATAATTGCAAACATCTGCTGATAACTGAAAAACGTAAGAAACGGTACGGTATCTCCGTATACGGCATCAGGCTCCATTCCCACACAGTCAAGAAAAGCATATTTAAGGCTTCCTATGATACCGTGAATATCAGGTCCGAATGCCAGTGAGAAACCAACAACAAACCATATGATAGTAACAACGCCCATTGATATAAACGACTGCATCATTATTGTTATAACGTTTTTACGTCCTACAAGTCCGCCGTAAAAAAATGCAAGACCCGGAGTCATCAGACATACTAACGCTGCACAGACTATTACAAATGAAGTATTACCGGTGTCTATCATATTTCTCACTTCCTTTCTGATTTAAGTATAGAAAAAAAGAGTCTTATTGAAAATACAATAAAACCCTTAATATTTCGGGAAAAACCCCTTAAACCTCAATTATATGATTTCTGACCGCATAAAGTACAAGCTCCGTAACGTTTTTGAAATTATGCTTGCGCATAATATTGGCTCTGTGAGTTTCCACGGTTTTTATCGAAATAGAAAGAAACTCCGCGATTTCCCTGTTGCTGTAACCCTCTGCAAGAAGCTTTAATATCTCTCTTTCTCTGCCCGAAAGATCTCTGCTTTGTTTTTCGTTTTCGAGAAATCCCGAAAGCAGCATGGGTGAAAGCACCGAGGATATGTAGATTTTGCCGTTCATAACAGTCCTTATTGCCTGCACCAGCTCTTCAAATGCGTTTTCTTTGAGTACATAGCCAAAAGCTCCCGCATTGAACGCCTCTGCAACCATTTCCTCGCTTTTGTGCATAGTCAGAAAAATCACCCTGATGTTTTTGAATTCCGATATTATCTCTTTTGCGGCTTCAAGACCGCCTCTGCGCGGCATCGATATGTCCATAAGCAGTATATCCGCAGCACCTTTCAGGTCATATATGCTGCGGCAAAGCTCTATGCCGTCCGCCGCCTGTCCCGTTATCTCAAAGTCCTCCTCCTGCGAAAGCAGCAGGATCAGCGATTCTCTGAACATTTTATGATCATCTGCCAGAAAAATTCTGATTTTCCCGTTCATCACAAGGCACCTCCGCAACTACTCTTGTTCCCTCTCCTACCGTACTGAATATGCTGAAACTGCCGCCAAGCATTCTGATGCGATCCCCCATGGACGGTATGCCCATGCCAAACTGCTTCTCGCTGACATGAAAGCCTTTGCCGTTGTCCTTTATCTCAAATATGCAGCGGCCGTCCCCGCAGCTGACACAGATATCTATTTCCGAGGCGTTTCCGTGTTTTACGGCATTGCCGCAGGCCTCCTGAACAACTCTGTAGATATTCAGAGCCTCCGTATCCTCAAACGCCGGCATAGCTCCATCTGTCAGGACTCTGCAGGTGACGCCTTCTATTCTGCTAAGGCCCTCTGCCATGGCTCTCAGCGCGCTTTCGAGTCCCTGCTCAAGTCTCGGAGGGTTAAGGCTGTTCAGTACGGCTCTCATTTCCTGTATGGTTTCGTCTGCCATATGTATGGCATTATCTATAATTTCACCGCTGCCTTCTCTGCCTCTGGCAATTCCCAGTGTCACTTTGAGCGCGGCAAGCGACTGTCCCACCCCGTCGTGAAGCTCACGCCGTATTTTGTCTTTTTCCTGTTCCTCTGTTACGGCAAGAAGTCTGGCCTGTTTGCGCAGAAGCCTGTTTTTTTCGTTTATCTGGCTTTCATAGCCTGACTTCTCCATATATTTCTCCCATGAATATATGTCCTCAAATTCCGTAATGTTAAGACCTTTTTCTTCGGCCTCCGGCGATACTCTGATGCCTCCCGCTCTGTCTATAATCCGGAACATAACATATGCTATGCCGAAAACCCATGCGAAGTTTACCGCAATGCCGAGAAACTGTATTCCAAGCTGCTCTATCCGGCTGCCTGCCTCGATAAACTGCTGCTCTGCAAAAAACGGCATAAGCAGAAGTCCCGAAACGGCGCCTGCCGCATGAACAGGCACGGCATCAACCGCATCATCAATCCCAAGTCTTATCAGCAGACATCGTATCGCTGCCACAAACACTCCCGTTATGAAGGTAAGCGCCGCAGCCCCCGCAGGGCTGCAGTAATATGAGCAGGCAGTCACAGCCACAAGGCCTCCGAGGATTCCGTCAAATATAAATACGAGATAATTGCCTTTCGGACCTGCAATAATATGATATGCCAGCGCTCCCGCCATACCGCAGGCCGCACCCAGGTTCATATTGAGCACCATAAGTCCGGCTCTTGCCGAAAGCTCAGGCAGACTGCCGCCGTTAAAGCCAAGCCAGCCAAACCACAGAATAAAAACTCCCAGCACCGCAAAAGGTATATTTGACCTTGCAGGCCCCGTGTCTTTGCGCCTTCCGGCTGTGATTATTCCCGCCAGAGCTATAAATCCTCCCGTAAGATGAACAACCGAAGCTCCCGCAAAGTCCATAAACCCCAGCCTCTCAAGCCAGCCGGAACTGCCTGTAACCATACTTCCCCATACCCAGTGTCCGAATACCGGATATATTACCACTGCGCTTACGGCAGCGCCCGCAAGAAGCGCCGAAAGCCTGCTTCGCTCAGACATGGCCCCGCCGAAAACAGTTATAGACGCCGCTGCAAACATAGTCTGCATAAACGCATAGCTGTATGCGGTATCACCAGCCGATTCAAGCCCCGAAAGCCCGATAAAGCCTGTGCCTATCAGTCCGTGAAACGACTCTCCGAACATAAATCCGAAGCCAAAGATACAGTAAAGCACTGTTACAATCATAAATGTAAGCAGGTTTTCTATTGCCACCGCTATTATGTTTTTGCTGCGGATAAAGCCCACCTCACAGCAGGTAAAGCCTGCCTGCATGAAGAATATAAAGGCTCCGCACATAAGTATCCACGAAATGCTCATATTCATAACAACTCTCCATATCTGATGACAGAATAGCCGGCGCTCATATACCAAGTAAGTACAATCTGACTGTAATTACGCTTGATTGAGAAATCCCAAGCTGCGCAAGGATTTTTTCTGCATTTTCTTTGAAGCCGGTATCAGTTCCGGCTATGTTCATTGATTGTTGGCAAACCCACATCATAAAGCGCCGCCATCATTTTTTGCGTAAGCCATATGTTCTCATCTTCATAACGCATTTCAATACTGTCCTGACTGTCACCTGTCGAAGCAATAAATGTCAGATATTCTGCAGCAGATGACCGAACAGTGCTTATTTCCTGCCTGTTTTTTTCATACTCTATCCCTCAATCTCTGCAATTATCTCATCAATTGCTCTGCGCAGTTCTTCTTCTTTTTTTACTATTTCCTTAATCTGTGCATTTAGCTCTACTATATCAATCTTCTCTCGGTTGCCGTGTCTAAAGTGATACGACTTAACGAAGTGTAATTCTTACTCCGTAACGATGAACACCCCCGTGTGCATTTTGCACACCCCTGTTAACGATACCGTATGCACCGTTACGAGGTATGATATTGCTTTTTAGTGCGGCTTGTGCGTACATCGGCAGTGCCTCCTTTTCTGAAATTTTTATGTGGCAAACTTGAATTTATCACATTCAATGCTTTGGGCGACTTTCCACTGTCCAGTTCTTCGGGTTTGTATCATCCGGAACAATTCCTGCAAGGATAGCTTCATAATGTGCTACCTTATCATCCATATATTTTGC
>CAVJEY010000057.1:0-12098 GCA_963648745.1 Christensenellaceae bacterium Phil1 | reverse complement strand
GAGGCTGCAGTAAAGGATGCGAAAAAAGAGGGTGTTCTTGTGGATTTTCTTAATAAGTATGCGTCGGAGGTTGAAGGTATGCTCAAGGGAATAACAGTAGAGGAATACGGCAGGGTCATGAAGAAAGAGGGACTTGAAGAAGGCAGGAGCGAAGGCGAGAAAATCGGTGAAGCACGTGGCGAGGCTTCCGGCAGAGCTGCAGAGAAGCTTGAGATGGCGAAGGCTATGCGGCTAAAAAATTATTCTGTTGATGAAATATCAGAGCTTACAGGCCTACCTAAAGAGAAGCTGGAGTTGCTGTGATTATCTTGAACAAACTTGATATTGTAGCGATATTGCTGTGACAGGTGAACAAAAACTGTATAATGATAACAAAGAGCCCACCACGCCTCTGAATTTCATGCGCAATATGGTGGAACTTTTATAATAATCGTCAAGAACAACTGGGATTTTAATTATTGGGTGAGCCGACGTACATTCATCTGATTTTTCTGATGAAATGAATAGCTTCAATCAGTAATATATGTTATCATAATATGGCAAAGAGCTTATGGTGCTGCAGATTTGTCTGCTTTGATTTTTAAGATTGAGGCGGAGAGTACGATTAGTGGAATTGTTACTTAAGCATATTTCAGATGCAGCTCGGATTAAACAATCTGCGAATAAGCAGTAATAAATATTGATTACCTCATGGATGCGTATTCGATGTGCCAAGGGAGGTTTTAAGAAAGTTACCTTTGCAGTTTTTATTTATGAATATTGTATGCAATATATGTTTTTTCGGACAAAGATTTTTATTACTCAAAGCTCATGAGTAATTCGGTATTATTACAGCTTGAAAAATAGGGAAGGTGACTATATGAGTGATATCAATAAAGCTTGTAGCAAAATCAATACTAAACCCACCAATTATGTTCAAGAAACCCCTGACGGCAGTGAAAATTATATGTATAACGACAAAGACCATTATGATTTCAACTTTGAAGATCGCCAGGATTTTTATATAAATGAGGTTTATGGTGTCATAGTCATTGATATGTCTGGTAAAATACGGTACCTCAACAAACAATGTATGAAGCTGATTGGATATACCAATCCCACATATGAACAGGCAAAAGAGCTTTTTGGAAGTCCTGTAGAGGATGTTTTTCCATATACGCATATGCTCGAAAATCTTGCTCCGGAAATCACTAAACCGAAAATTGTATTTTACAAATCAAACTATGGCATGGGAATCTCAATGAACGTGCCACTTATCTATAATGGGGAAAAAATAGGACTTATGGAATATGATCTTGTAAACGAGGAAAAAGTTTTCTTTGAGCTCACCGATGACTATAATGCTTTTCTGAACGACCAGCTAAAGCAGTTGCAAAAAAAAATAATAAAACTGGAGCAAAACAAGTATACCATAGACAATATAATCGGGTTTTCAGCACCCATGAACAGACTGCGCCAGCAGATTGTCACAGTTGCAAAATCTAATTCCACAGTACTTATTATGGGCGAAACAGGAACAGGCAAGGAACTTGTTGCTCACTCAATACACAATCTGAGTAATAGAAAATTCAATCCCCTGGTAAAAATAAATGCCTCGGCTTTTCCTGAAAATCTCGTGGAATCTGAGCTTTTCGGATATAAAAAAGGATCTTTTACCGGTGCTGATAAGGATGGTAAGATAGGAAAATTTGAATATGCTAATCATGGGACACTATTTATAGATGAAATTCAGCAAATGCCTCTGAGTACACAGCCTAAACTTTTAAGAGTTTTGCAGGAACATGAGGTTGAACCTATCGGAAGCAACGAGTCTGTGCCTGTAGATGTCAGAGTAATTGTCGCATCCAACAGGGATATTCATGAAATGGTGCGAGACCATCGATTCAGAGAGGATTTGTTTTATCGTCTCAATGTAATAAAAATAGAAATACCTCCGCTTCGGGAGCACCTTGAGGATATTGATGAACTTGTTGACTATTATATAACTCAATTGAATCATGAATTGGGTTTTAAATTCAATGGCGTTGAACCAGATGTCCTTAATACTCTTAAACAATATAACTGGCCTGGAAATATACGCGAATTGAGAAATGTGCTGGAAAGAGCAATGAACTTTGCAACAGGCAACACGCTTACAACGGCAGATTTTAATTTCTTTATCCGCACTGAAAAAGCTGCAATGCCGGATTATAGCTCAAACGGCAATATCATAGAAGAAACAAAACGAAAAGCCGAAAAAGAACTTATTGAGACCGTGCTCCAACATTTTGGATACAATAAGACGCATTCAGCGAATTTCCTGAATATTTCACGGCCTCTGTTGCATCAGAAAATGAAACGACTCAGTATACCAGTTGCGCCGCCAGAAAAGAAATAATTTATTGAAACATTGTTTTGGCAAGATTATAGGTTTCACTACCTTTTGCCAACTTATGTATTTAGAGATTTTAATATACGAGGGAGTAATAAAAATGAAAGATATTATCACTGTAGCTACAGTTAACTTCAAAACCAATGCAACAAACAAAGAGAATAATCTTTTGAGAATATGCGGGTTTGCAGAAGCAGCAGCAAAACGTGGTGCAGATCTTGTGCTGTTTCCGGAAATGTGTCTTTACGGATATGATTACTATATAGACAAAGCTATATCTCAAGATGATAAAATCAGAACTGCAGAAACAATATATGGCACATCCTGTGAAAAAATTGCAGAAATTGCACAAAAGCAAGGCATCTATATTGTATTTGGTATGGCTGAAAAAGATAGCAGTACACAAGAAACAGTACTTTATAATTCGGCTGTTGCTGTAGGCCCTAAGGGTGTTATTGGTGCTTATCGGAAAATACATCCTTTCGAATCAGAGAGCCTCTGGTGTGCTAAAGGAAACAGTCCGTTTATGTTCGATACACCATGGGGTCCGATATCCGTCGGAATCTGTTTTGATACATACCAGTTTCCCGAACTGCAAAGATATTATTGCAGCCAGGGCAGCAGGCTATATCTGAATCCTACTGCAGTTGTTGAGGAAACAGATAAGGAGGGAAGCCGGCAGGCATTTATTAATTATTATGCTCCTATGCTTGAATACGGTGTCCTTTGTAATACAATTTTTGTTGCCAGTTCAAATCTGTGCGGAACCGATATTTTTAACTATTTTGGCGGAGGAAGCTGCGTCATAGGCCCTAAAATCACACCATTTTATGAAACGGATGTCCATTATTATGCAGGTAGCAACAATAATACACAGGAAGGTATTTTTATTGAGACTATTGATTTGTCTCTTGCCGAAAGGCGCCTGTTTGTAAATAAAAAAATCACAGGCGTGCCTGATTACAGACCGGAGCTATACAAGAAATTTCTATAATTTATTCAAAAGCCATTATTAACCTGAAAATATTATATAATAAAACCGGATTCACAGCGACTTGATTTCCTGCAAAGATTCCGCCAATATTGCTTTGAAGCTGCCATACCAGATTTTAACAGGTATGGCGGCTATATTTAGCGCCAATCTATATAACGTTTATATAATTTAGATAAAATCTATAAAAATATATTGTTGTATCTTTATATTCTGAAATCGTGCAGGCGAACAGTGTCAGCATGTACTTACACTGTTCGCCTGGACTTACACTTGTGTCAAACAATTGAAATTGATGGTTTTTTCTTAATATTCTTTATCTGGTGTAAGCGTGAGCTTACACAGGTGTTCTCTATTTGAATTTTAAAATGGCTGATTTTCAACCTTTTTTTGTTGGCATGTTTTTTGCGATGTATGGTTTGTACCGGTAAAGCTTTACTTATTAAATTCAAATAACCTTACACATTATAATTGTCTTTTCGAAAAACAGAACGTTACCTGTATTCGGGAAGGCAGGGCATTCTTATGAAATGAGGTGAATCAATGAAAGCAAATCTTATAATAAAAAGTAATTGCATATTTGACAGCATCAGTGAAGAACCGTTCCCGGGTTTCATAGCAGTTAAGGGAAACAAGATTCTGAGTGTTGAAAAAGGAGATGATTTTTCTCAATATGTTGATGACAACACTATAGTAAAGGAATTCGGAGACAACACGGTAACTGCAGGTTTTCATGACAGCCATACTCATCTGCTGATGGGAGGACTTTTTAAAACTTATGTAAATCTTGCCAATGCAAAGTCGGAAGAAGAGGCAGCTCTTATGGTGAAGGAGGCTGCTGAGAAACACCCTGAGCAAACAGGGTGGATGCGAGGTTTTTCGTGGTATCATATTTTTTGGGATAATAAACAGATGCCTACATATGCTTCACTCGACAAATATTTTCCTGATCGTCCTGTCTGCCTTTTGCATGCGGAAGTCCATGGGGCATGGATAAACAGCGCTGCAATGAAGATTATAGGTTTGGATAAAAACACACCTGATATCGATGGAGGAAAAATCATCAGAGATAAAGACGGAAACCCTACAGGAGTACTTTTGGAAGCTGCAACAGGCTTAGCCACAAAATATGCTTATGACTTCACCGAAGAAGAGGAAAAATCACTTATACACGCATTTATGGATGCAGCGAAAGAACTTGGCATAACGTCTGTAAATGATGTGCAGCCGTATTATCATGGAAATATGGGTCATCTCAGTGTATATCATCAGATGGATGTGGATGATGAGCTTACTATAAGAATCCATGCTGCTCCTGATCTTATAGGTGATCTTGATGCTGTTGCTGCTGCAAGAGAAAAATATTCATCTGAAAAACTTAGAATCGATCATGTTAAGCAGTTTCTTGATGGTGTTGTTACAACTCATACATCACTGCTTCTGGATGATTATGCTGATGAACCCGGCAACAATGGTGAAGAGATGTATGACCTTGAATCTATAAGCAAAGCGGTGCCTGAAGCTCATAAACGTGGACTTTCTGTAAAGCTTCATTCCTGCGGAGACAGATCGGCAAGATACGCACTTGATTATATAGAAGCTGCAATAGAAAAATACGGAAAGAATGGCTGCAGACATGCTATCGAACATCTTGAGCTTGTCAGCAAAGAAGATTTTGACAGAATAAAAAAATTAGGTGTTATTCCTTCCGTACAGCCCGAACATTTGGCATTGACCCAGACATTTGAGGCTAACCCTTATTCAGAAGTTCTGGGAAAAGAAAGAGCGGATAGAGCTTTTCCTTACAGATCGCTTTATAAAGCTGCAGGAGTGCTTGCAATAGGAAGCGATTGTCCGGTTGTTGATAATAACCCGTTCCTTGAGATATTTAGAGGCGTGACAAGAGTTCATAATGACTATATGCCTGAAGGTGGTTGGACACCGTCAGAAAAGCTGACATTAAGTGAGATGTTGAAATTTTACACATATGGTTCAGCATATGGCGTAATGCGAGAGGATGAAATGGGGACACTTTCCGCCGGAAAATTTGCAGATATCACTGTTATTGATAGAGACCTGTTCAAAATCACAGAGAACGAGATTATGGATAGCAAGGTGGTAATGACTGTAATGGACGGAAATATTATATATGAAGCGTAAACCTATATTCCTGTAATTATTTATATCACATCTCCCGCCTCGCGATTAGTTGACATATATATCGCGAATGCGGATGCAATTATGTTTTATTTAGTAGTAAAGGAGAAAAGATATGTCAGAAAAAGAAAAAGCAACTAACATTGAAACTTCCGGTGGAAATCTTGAAAAATTCCACTACAAGCAGGAACTTAACAGAGTAATGAAACTGCCTTCGGTAGTATTCTTTGGCATAGCCTACATGGCTCCAATAACTATTTTCACAACCTACGGTCTTGTAACCAATATGACACATGGTATGCTTTCATTTACATATCTGGTTGCAACTCTTGCAATGATGTTCACAGCAATGAGTTACAGACACATGGTAAAAGCTTACCCTATCGCAGGATCAGTTTACACATATACTCAGCGAAGCATCAATCCTCACATAGGATTTATGGCTGGCTGGGGCATACTTCTTGACTACATACTGTTGCCTATGTTCAACTATGTAGCCATCGGAGTATATATCCACATACTTATACCTGAAGTTCCTATTGTAATATTCATGGCTGCTTTTATTGTAATAGTAACTATTGTGAATCTGCTTGGCATGAATTTCACAAAAATATTCAATAACACACTTATTATTATTCAGCTGATATTCCTGGTATCTGTAATTTTATTCTCAGTAAAATATATCGTTGGTGGCGGTGGACTTGGAACGCTTGGCGACACGTCAGCATTCTTTAACACTATTGAATTCAACACTCCTGAAGTTGGTTGGGCCGGAATATTCGGAGGAGCATCTATACTGTGTATGTCATTCCTGGGATTTGACTCGGTTACAACTATAGCAGAAGAAACTATCGAGCCTGAAAAAACCATTGGTAAAGCACTTCTTATTACCTGCTTTGCAGCCGGTGGAACATTTATATTGACTTCTTATATCATGCAGTCAGCATGGCCTGAGGCATGGTTCTCATTTGAGGATGCAGAAGCAGGAGCCTATGAATATATGCTTCATGTTCTTGGAAATGTTGCCGGTATCATTTTCTGCGCAATATTTATCATAGGAGCAACGGCCTCTGCTGTTGCATCATCCGCATCTGCTGTAAGAATTCTATATGGTATGGGAAGAGATGGCCTGCTTCCTAAGAAAATATTCGGATATGTAAACAAGAAAACTAAAATTCCTGCTATCAATGCTATAATTATTGGAGTAATCTCTATGTCAGCACTTATTCTGGATCTTTCGGCAGCTGCATCGCTTGTAAACTTCGGTGCACTACTGGGATTTGTAATGGTAAATCTGTCAGTTATCGCTCATTACTTCATTAAAGGTAAGCAGAGAGGCGGTGGTTCCATCGTAAAGTATATGATTTGCCCGATTATAGGCGCGGTTATATGTGCTGTCCTTTGGATAAACCTTGACAGTCTTTCAAAGATACTTGGTTGTATCTGGCTTATTATAGGATTCATTGCTTTGGCAGTTTCAACTAAATTCTTCCGCGAACTGCCTCCAGAAATGAATCTGAATGAATAATACAAATCATACTAAAGATGATACTTGACAATAAAACGTGCTTTTGTTGCTGTACGGCTTAATATTTCGCACCATGAGCATAGGAATGTCACAGTAGCTTGAAAACCTGGTTCTCAAAAGTTGAGGCTGCAAATATATGTGCATTTTCATGCTAAAAAAAGAAAATGAAATAAAATATTAAGCAAATTGTTAAATTGATATTATAATCTGCAATACCCGGTGGGCTTTAGGCCTTGCCGGGTATTTTAGGTTTTACATATACTGTTCTGTTGTTGGTGAATATGACCATGCCGGGTTTGGCGCCGTTTGGTTTTTTGACATATTTCACAGGGACATAATCTACAGGCACCTGTTCGGAATTTCTTGCCTTGCTGTGGTATGCCGCAATGGCAGCCGCCTCAAATATGGTCTTTTCGTCCGGCTCTTTTCCCTCAGTGAACACGATGACATGAGAGCCGGGAATGTCCTTGGTGTGAAACCACAGATCGGTTTTAGCTGCAGTCTTTAATGTCAGTGTATCATTTTCGGTATTGTTTCGTCCCACAAGGATTCTGAAGCCTTCCGAGGATATATATTCAACAGGAGAAGGCTTTTGTTTTTTCTGTACCGGATTGTTTTTTCTCCGTTTGAGATAACCCTCGGCTGTAAGCTCTGTGCGAAGGGCTTCTATTGTATCCGCACTGTCGGCGTTTTCGATATATGAAAGCACTGACTCAAGATACTGTATATCTCTGTCATTTTCTTCTATCTGCAAAGCTTTTTCCTTAACGGCGGTTTTTGATTTGCCGTATTTTTTGAAATACATCTGTGCATTTTTTGACGGTGAATATCTGACATCGAGAGGTATGGTCACAGTGGTACCGCTGTAGTAGTTGTCTACGGTAACGCTCCTGTCGCCTGTTCTGCATCTGTGCAGATTTGCGGTCAGCAGCTCGCCGTAAAGCCTCAGCTCTTCGGAATTTTCGGCTTTGAGCAGATCCTCTGACAGTCTCTGCTTCTTGAGGTAAAGTTTTTTGAGCTTCTGTTCGACAGCCTTCAGAAGATCGTTTCCTTTCTGTCTGATTCTGTTTGAAGATGCTCTGTGAGAAAAATAGTACTCCGCAGCTTCGCTTACTGTATTGAAATCCACCTTATCAAGGCTGTTTTCGTAGGCTCTGAGAGGAAATGGTGAAAATTCCATCGGAGAGCCGTCCTCCTTGAGATATACGCAAGGCATGAAACTGCCTGATTCAAGTCTCTGCCTTATGCTTTCAAGGTTTTCGTATACATTGCCTTCAAGCTCATCGGCAATTGAGGGACTGATGCCGCCTATGCAGTCAAGGAGCCGTCTGCCCTCAAATGATGCGACATCTCCTGCTGTAACCTCTCTGAAAGGGATTTTATCCTGCAGAGGCGGGTACTGATATGTCATGCCCGGAAGCAGCTGTCTTACTCTGCTGGTGTCAATCGAAATCCTTTTGATACTGTCGATTATTCTGCCGCTGCCCTCATCTACAAGCGATATGTTGCTGTGCTTGCCCATAATCTCGACAACCAGTTTTTTGTTTACGTTAAAACCAAGCTCGTCCATGGTTTCGATATATATTTCGGCTATTCTTTCGGAGCCGACCTGTTTTACGTTTGTGATTCTGCCGCTCTGCAGGTGTTTTCGCAGCAGCATGCAGAATGCCGACGGATTTGCGGGGTTGCTGAAGCTTTCGGATGACAGATACAGCCCTGCGTGATTGCCCGAAGAAGACATATACAGCTTCAGTTTGCCTGATTTTGAATGTATGTTAAGCACCAGCTCCTCTGACTCCGGCTGGTATACCTTTTCGATTTTTCCTCCCTGCAGCATATGATTAAGCTCATAAGCTACCGCTGCTGTCATTATTCCGTCAAATGCCATTGATAAATCTCCTGTCCTGTGTGATACAAGATATATTGTACCACATGAGAGTATTATGTGATATAATAATTTAGTTATCATTAATTAAAAGATACGGAGGACGATTGAATGATAAAAAGCATGACAGGCTTTGGCAGAGGAGAATACTCTGACGGCAAGAGAAACATAACAGTTGAGATAAGAACGGTAAATCACAGGTACAGCGATATTTCGGTGAGAATGCCGAGAAGATACACATTTGCCGAGGAGAAAATAAAAGCGGCAATCAAAGAAACCGTAAACAGAGGCAAGATGGATGTTTCCGTAATAGTCGAAAACCTGACGGAGGATGATGTTACAGTCAGGCTCAATCTGCCGGTTGCAAAGCAGTATTATGACAATCTCAGACAGCTTGGCAGTGAATTTGATGTGACAGGCGACATATCGCTTCAGTTTCTTTCGACGCTTCCCGATGTGATGAAGGCGGCGCCTGATGTTGAGGATGAGGACAGAGTAACAGCCTCCCTTATAGTTCCGGTTAAGGCGGCAGTTGAGAATCTGGACAGGATGAGATGCACAGAGGGAGAAAAGCTTGCAGAGGATCTGGTGATGAGAGGCCGCCTCATAGCGGATAAGGTTTCCGAAATAGAAAAATATGCTCCGCAGGTTGCCGAAAGCTACACTGCAAGGCTCAAAGAAAAAATAACCGACCTTATAGGTAATTCGGCATCGTTTCCTGAGGACAGAATTCTTGCGGAGGCCGCCATATTTGCAGACAAGAGCAACATCACAGAGGAGATAGTAAGATTAAAAAGCCATCTCAGACAGCTTGAAAACATAATTTCGGGAAACAAAGGCGATGCCGTGGGCAAGAAGCTGGATTTTCTGGTGCAGGAAATGAACAGAGAGGCAAACACCATAGGCTCCAAAGCCAATTTTCTTGATATAACCAATACGGTGCTTGACATCAAGAGCGAAATCGAAAAAATCAGAGAACAGGTGCAGAATATAGAATAATGCTTAGATTTAATGACAACAACGAAGTTATACAGGAGCAGGAATACAGAGCTGTTCTTGTGGGACTTGAACTTAATGAGGACATATCATATTCGATGGAGGAGCTTGCAGGGCTTGCCCGCGCTGCGAACGTCGAGGTTGCAGGCGAGATGATTCAGCATCTCGAAAGACCAAACAAGGCTACACTGATAGGCAGCGGCAAGGTCGAAGAGCTGGCTCTGATGTGTGAGAATATGGAGATTGATACCGTCATATTCAATGATGAGCTTTCGGGTATGCAGCTCAGAAATCTTGAGGATGCTCTGGGAGTGCGCGTAATCGACAGAACCATACTCATACTCGATATATTTGCAGACCGCGCTCTTTCTAAAGAGGGCAGGCTTCAGGTGGAGTATGCGCAGCTTGCGTACAGGCTTCCGCGTCTGACAGGCTTTGGCAAATCCCTGTCAAGGCAGGCAGGCGGCATAGGCACCAGAGGCCCCGGAGAGAAAAAACTCGAAACAGACAGAAGACATATTCAAAAAAGAATGGATGACATACGCGCGGAGCTCAAAAAAGCCAGGGCTGTAAGGGCTACGCAGCGCGGCAGACGCGAAAAAAACAGCATACCTGTAGTTGCGCTTGTGGGATATACAAACTCCGGCAAATCGGCGCTTATGAACAGGCTGCTTGGCGAGGCTGACAGAGATGACAAATCCGTGCTCGAAAAAGATATGCTGTTTGCAACCCTTGACACTTCACACCGCAAAATATCCTTTGATACAAATCAGGAATTCATACTTATAGATACCGTAGGGTTTGTAAGCAGGCTGCCCCATTCCCTTGTGGAGGCTTTCAAATCGACCCTTGAAGAGGTGAAGTATGCCGATCTGCTCGTTCACGTTGTGGACAGTTCATACGAGGCCTGTGATTTTCATATTGAGGTGACGGAGCAGGTGCTAAAGGAAATAGGAGCGGGCGACAAAGAAAAAATAATAGCCTACAACAAATGCGATATAGCAGAGGCAGAGCCTGTATGCGGCGAAGACTGCGACTGGCTGTGGATTTCGGCAAAGCGCGGAGACAATATAGATAAGCTTGCGGAGCTTATCAAAAGCAGGATATTTTCAGACAGAGTGAGAACCAGACTTCTGATACCGTTTGACAGGGGAGAGGTGGTTTCATATCTGTGCGGCAGAGCAACCGTTTTTTCGATGGATTATACCGGAGAGGGAACCGTGCTTGACGCGGAGATGTCACAAGAGGATTACGGCAGGTACAAAAAATATGATACTTTATAAGACGGTGGGCAAGGCCGCCCAGGCTGAGCAGATTATCGAAAAATCAAGATTTATAACTCACATAAGACCGGCGGCGACCAGAGAGGAAGCCGAGGGCTTCTTTGCTGAAATCAAAAAAGAATACAAAGATGCGACACATAATGTTCCGGCCATGGTGATAGGCGATAAATTCCAGATACAGTGGGCAAGCGATGACGGAGAGCCTCAGGGCACCTCAGGCGCTCCTATAGTCCAGATGCTTGTCAATGAGGGCATTACCAATGTGGCTGTCGTGGTGACAAGATATTTTGGCGGGATCAAGCTTGGGACAGGCGGACTTGTCAGGGCATATACTTCAAGTGCCAGACTCGGAATCGATGCCGCAGGCGTATGCAATGTCACCGAAATGGCGGTTATGAATATAAAAACAGACTATTCTTTTTTGAGCAGACTGCAGAATTTTTCCGAAAAGGGACTGTTCAAAATAGAGGACATTATTTATGAGGATATGATTACAGCTGTCATATGCTGTGACAGGGACAAAAAAGAAGATACCAGATTGCTTATTGCCAATATGACAAGCGGAAAATTTGAGATTATTTCTGAAGAAGAAAAGCTTGTAAACGTTGAAATTTAAGGGTTTATATCGGATTTGAAATTCTTAAAAAAAGTAAATATTTTTTGCCTGAAATTCATTGACACAGGAGTATCGTTGTGGTAAGATAATGAAGTCGCTCAACGAGAGAACAAAACAAAACAGCGAACAAAAACTTATTAAAAAAGTGAAAAAACACTTGACATAATAAACCGAATGCTGTATAGTTAATAACTGTGTCGAGCAGATAAATGCTACGGGCGTATAGCTCAGCTGGGAGAGCACCTGCCTTACAAGCAGGGGGTCATAGGTT
>CAVJEY010000056.1:0-12170 GCA_963648745.1 Christensenellaceae bacterium Phil1 | reverse complement strand
CTGCCAGTTGCCTTTTTAATCTTCTAATCAAAATCTCCTCCGCTATTTTAATGTTACTCATTTACAGTTATTGTGAGTAGAATAGAATCATCTTCCATTACTTGCTCATCTTCAACAATCATATTATCTGGCAAATTCTCAATAAGATGCTCATATGTATAAGATTGAACATTGGCATCATATTCAATATCAATCTCATTGAATTCCGACACTAATGACTCCACATCAAGCGCCTCACTAGCTCTTACTGTATATGCACCATTTAATCCATCCGGTCTATATATCAAACTGCCTTCTGCACAATTCGCCGTAATAATACCAGCTTCATCACAGCTCGCATCAATCCCATGCTCTGTAATAGTTTTCAGCAACAGTTCACCACTCTTAAACCTTGTAGGAATTGGATCTGAAAGTTGCCCTTTTTGACATTTATCTAAAAGTGTGTTTACCGTTTCTGCTGTCGTAACAGTCAATAAAACAGTAACAGATACAAGGGTTAAAACAATTGACATTCTTCTCCTCCTTTTTAGAAGTCCAGCATTCTGCCACCTCTCATTGTTTCAAGATCATCTTTTTCACCGTCATTTTCAAGAGCTTTTGGCTGGGAAGATTTATACGTCTGTCGATCCTGAATTTGGGTTGCTGAAACTGCTCTAACATTTGCCCATTCTCGAAGTTCTCGGATTTGTTCTTTCTGAGTGATTGAAAGTGGCACAGTGTTTTTAATTGCAAACATTAAATCACCTTCAGTAACGTTTCGATTATTAAAGAAAGCCTCGTATAAAGCGGTTATTACAATATGTTCTATTTCTGCCCCAACAAATCCCTCTGTCACTTTGCTAAGTTTAGTCAATAGAATATCATCAACAGTAATTTCTTCTCCAACTTCAGAATTAACTATTTTCTTTTGGAGGTGAACTTCAAAGATTTTCTTTCTCTCATTCTCTGTTGGTAAATCCACAAAAAATATTTCATCAAATCGTCCCTTTCGCAGCAATTCAGGAGGCAAATTACTTATATTATTTGCAGTAGCTATAACAAATACGGGCGCCGTTTTTTCTTGCATCCATGTAAGGAATGTGCCAAAAATCCTAGCACTGGTTCCACCGTCTGCATTATGGCTATTGCTACCTCCCAACCCTTTCTCGATTTCATCTACCCATAGAATTGATGGCGCAACTGCTTCAGCTGTCGCAATTGCTCTTCTCATATTTTGCTCCGAACTCCCAACAACTCCGCTAAAAATTCTACCCATATCCAATTTTAGAAGAGGTAATTGCCAAATAGCACTCATAGCTTTAGCAGTCAAACTTTTCCCGCAACCCGGAATACCTGTGATAAGAACACCCTTTGGCGCAGGCAGATTGTATCTTTTGGCAGAATCTAACCAAGAATTATTTCTCTTGTTCAGCCAACTTTTCAAATTTTCAAGTCCACCTATATCCTCTATATTCGTATCAGTATTTATAAACTCAAGAATTCCACTTTTCTTTATTACTTGATTTTTTTCTTCAAGAATTACTGAAATTGCTTCCTTGTTTAAACCTTTGTTTTTTACAATTGCTCTAGAAAAGGCATTTTCAGTTTCTTGAATTGTCAGCCCTAATCCGGCCTTAGCCAACAATTCTTTTTCAGTAAAATCTAAATCTGGATTAAGAGCATTATCTTCAATAATTCGATCTAGCAAACCCATTATTTCCTCTACCTTTGGCAAAGGAAATTCAAATACAGTTATTTCTTTCTGTAAATCAACAGGAATAATAAATTCCGGTGATATAAGAACAACATTTTTTCTGTTCCGGCTTTCATGAAGATTTGCAATTAAATCCCTCATTTTTCTGATTAAAGCAAAATCTGCAGGCTTTCCGGCAACACCAAAAAAAACATGCAAATCCTTGAAAATAAAAATAGCATCTTCTCGATAATTCTTAACAAATTCAAAGGCCGCGGATGGCTCCTTTGAGTTCGCTTCAATTTTACCATCTTCAGACATCATTCCTATAGTCTGAACCCATGTATAAACCTTTCTCGGAAATTTAATTAAACTTTCATCATGAGCAACACTTGTGACTAAATCACTTACTCGGTTTTCTTCCCAAGATGGAATATACACATAAGGAAATCTCGCCTTAAAATAGTTACAAAGTGCGACTTTTATTTCGTCTCTAAAATCCATATTTGTACACCTATCTTTCCTTCAAATTCCTGAAATCACACATACCATTATAACTAATAATGCCTTCTTTACTAATTCTGATTTCAACTGTGTTTTTCTTGAAATCAGACATTTTATATCTATCCGACAAAAAAATATATCTTTGATTATCTGACCCGACCATCGACCTATCAAAGCTTCTTTTACTTTCAATGTATGCTCCATCTATAAGTACATCTGTGTTATTTAATATAGTCACAATGTCCGAATCATTTCTGGAAATCAATTCCTCATATGTATAACCTGTGAATACTAGCAACGAATTCTTTGTTTTTTTAATTTCGCATGTTAATTTTGCAAGTTCTTTCACCTGATCAAAAGGTTCTCCTCCGAGGATTGTCACACCCTCTATTCCATGACACCTATTAATAATATTGAGAATCTCTTTTACATCCATTATCTGCTTTGGATTTGTAGACCAAGTATTTTCCGCCATACAACCCTCACAATGTATAGAACATCCCTGCATCCAGATTGCAACTCTGTTGCCCGGTCCTTCTGACCTTGTGCCAGCAATAATTCTATGGATATTCATCATATGTCAAGCACTCTGCCTTCTTTTTTTCTTATTAAGTTCTTATCTTCGTGAACATTTTTATTTTCTTCTAGCAGCGTTTCTGCGCTATCTGCAACTTGCGTTTCTTCATTGTAATATTCTCCACAATAAATTTTATTTTCTATTTGCTTTATGAAATGCAATTGAATTCCTGCCGCTTTATAAAATTCTTCTTCTGATACGAAACCATTATGCTCTTTTCTATATGCTATTGCTTTCTTAGCTGCAACAACTGAAATGCCTGGCAAAACATTTAAATCTTTTTCATTGCAAGTATTTATATTAATTTTTTTGTCATTTCCCTTTGAATTAGAAATTATAGCTGAAGATTTTATATTGACCTTTGAGGCTTTTTCGCTCAATTCATCATAGTATCTGCCATTTAAAGAAATACCATCCGACACATTTGGCGTAATATCTTTATCAACTGAATACATATCTTTTGAAACTGTAAAATCCGAAAAACTATCTGCTACTTCTTCTGTTTTTACAGATGCCGCAGTCTGTATTTCGCCTTTTTCGTTTAATTTGCACAATAATTTAGGTATAAACTTAAAAAGAATTACAATTGAATGAGCAACTGCAATAATATAAACCGCAATGTAGATTGCTCCTATTGAGTCAGAAACAGTGAGCCCTAATATTTCAAGAACGGGCAACAGCACAATATATATCAAACCTGTTACCGTCCATCTTTTCATACCGACTTTTTTTGCAGCAATCAGCATCCCTGTGCCTACAAGAAAACTCAATATTATCCCTGGGATACAAAGCAAAATCCAAACACTGTTTCGTACTATATATGCGTATTTACCCATATCTCTTTCTCTCCTATGACTTGCCTTTCTTTCTGATTTTCTTCTTCATTTCTTGTGTTACCAACAACTTCATAATACTCTTCTGTATGCTGCTGAGCAATTATTCTAGAATCGGTCAGATTGCTAATTATTTCTGCATATTTCGTGCATTCTTTGCCTCTAATGTTTATGGTTTTGCTTTCAACGGTTCCATCAGGCATTATTCTAATTTGAATCTTCTTTTCCATGCGCTCCTCCTAGAATGGCTCTATTGTCTTGAAGCTTTTATCTGATAGAATCTTACATCTTCCATTAAAGCTAAGTAACGCTTTTTCGGCATCTTCAAACGATTTATAGACTGTCATACCAGCAAGTTGTTCTCGCGTAAATCTAAACGAAAGAATGTAGTCATCATTAATCTCTCCGCTCGAATTGCGACGCTGTGTATAAGCCGATAAAACAACTGTATTAATACCAATCGCACATTTAAACAGATTTGTTACAAAACACATTGTCAACCCAACTACACATCTATAATACTCTTCTTTTATTGTCTTTTTCGTTTTATCTCTAAGCTTGTAAGAGCCATCTGCCATTTTTCTATAATATTGATTCGGTAAATCCTCAATCTCTGGAAGATCCAAATCTATTAGAAGTTTATCTTCTTCCACCATGTAGTCTGCATTAAATTCAAATGGGAATTCTACACTGGAAAGCCAATCATCAACTGCCTCATTCACTGTCTTAATATCATTCCCATATAGCTTCGACAGGTGTTCCTTTTCAATCAGAAATTGTTGCTTGTACTGTCGATCTATTTGTTCTTTCTTCCTTTTCTCTTCCTCAACAAAATCTTTTTTTGCCTCATTCCACGCCTTTAAATGTTCTTGAAGTGCAGCATTAATATTTGAAGAAATAAATACATCTTCCTTCGATTTGGAAAGTAATATCTTTAGTCCTTTTTTCTTGCTTTCTCTATATTGTTTTCTTAGAAACTGTTCTACGCTTTTTTCGTCAGGCGCAGGAACTGGAAATGATTGAATAGCATACTTTTGAGGCTGCATTTCTTCAATTATCCTTGCATACGCTGTAGCAGGATAAACATTACAAGCCTCTTTATATACTTCGATAATCTTTGAATCATCTAAATAATGACTATCTAGTGAATCAATTGTAACATTTTGCTTATCTGCTATTTGGTTCCGCCACACATTTGTATTTTGTGCTAAGCTTCCTCGATTTGTCTTTTTCTTTGTGTTTTTTTGTCCCCCTGAAATTTTCACCCTATCATATAACCCTGTACCGGGAATCCCTGTATTGAGATATGTACCGTTTTTGCCAAAATTAACAGATGCACCCTTGCCACCAATTGTTAAACTAGCACCTGATTTTGAGAAATTCATTCTAACACCTTTACATATCTTTATGCTTTTTCTGAATCTCATAAAACATTTGCCTCCCTATCTTCACTGTCGCCTTTGCAATCACTAAAAAGTTTTTATATGCTTATCGCACTATGACGATGAGAGGCAAACAGCTTTCCACTCGTCGTTTAAAGAGCACTGAATTTCATCATTTAGTTTGTTTAATAATATTCTAACAATAAGCCACTGCAATGTAAAACATATTATGATATCGGGGTGCAACTTTGCACATCACTTCTGATGCCATATCACGCCAATATGCATGTACAAACATTGTACCATATATATTACCCCCGCAGTAAATTCAATGTGTTCCTTCTGTTTCTAGCCTTTATCTCCGCTATTTTAATGTTGAGTTTGCAAGCATTTCCTCCGCCTCTTCATCGGAAAGCTCATAATTCCAGAAAAGCCTGTAAAATTCCCTGGCTTTTTCAACCATATCGTAATCATATATATCAGGGTATACCAGATTTCCCAGCCACCATATGCCGATAACTCTGTTTATCGACGGAGGTCCGCTGAGCCAGCAGTAAGGCAGG
This sequence comes from Christensenellaceae bacterium Phil1, assembly GCA_963648745.1. Classification (GTDB taxonomy): domain Bacteria; phylum Bacillota; class Clostridia; order Peptostreptococcales; family Anaerovoracaceae; genus UMGS973. The sequence continues at coordinate 6,639 of CAVJEY010000056.1, read as the reverse complement.
TTCGGGATTTCATAATATTTGCCTGATTTGACAGCCGAAAGCCCCGACCATCCGCTGGATTTTTTTTCAAGATCGCCGTAAGGTCCTCCTGTAGTCAGAACTATCACATCGGGGTCTGCCATATACAGCTCCTCAAGATTCACAAGAGTGCCGCCGCCGCTGTTTGTTATTTCATCCTCCGGCACCTGTATTGCATTGACTGCTCCGATTACATCTATAACGTCTGACTGTATGGAGCCTGAGGCGTTGGCGTTAAGCCCCGCAGAGCCTGTACCGTAATATACGGAAAGCTTCTCGCTGTCAGGTATCAGCGCCGCGTTTGCTCTTGCCTCTGCAACTGTATTTTCAACATATGCCGCAAGGGTTTCTCCGGCTTCCTCCTTGCCCAGTATTTTGCCTAGGGTTCTGTAGGCCTCAGGGAAAGTGTCAAGGGTTGCCTCGACAAATACCGTAGGAATCCCCGTCTGCCGCTGTATTGTGTTCATATCGTGCTTGTGGGTTTCTTTTTTGTCCCCTATATCAAGTATTATCTGAGGATCTGCAGCTATAAGGGCTTCCATGTTCAGATTGGCCTTGCTGCCGTAAAACTGTCCGAAGGTGGGAAGTGTCCACATTTCTTCGGGGTAGTATTTCATCTGATCCTTTGACGGTGTGCTTGAAAGGCCTATAAGCTTTTCGGGAGCAATTGTCATAAGCACCAGCTCCGAGGTGGCTCCCGACGGTGCTACTCTGTCTATATCGACAGGGATTTCAACATCTCTGCCGCAGGAATCTGTTATGACCCATGTCTCGCCGTCGCCGACATTTGTACTGCCGCCGCAGCCTGTAAAAATGCACACTGTCAGTGACAGCACTATAACAAGCAGAATTAATTTCCTGTTCACTTCTCCGCCTCCGTATATCCTGATTTTCGCTGCAAATTCCAGCTCTGAATATTTTAACACATTTTGCCCTGCATTTCACACAAATATATAATCATTTACCTTATATTATACTGTCTTCCTCCGCAAAAAGTGTTGTTCAAACAACATTTTTTATTTATCAGCAAACCAGTACCCGTTTTTTGCTGTTTTGTAACGGTAAAAACAGCATTGACATACTCTATCGAGTAAGATATAATATACATATGCAAAGGATCTGCCGAAAGCGGTTTACTCCCGGAAAGGATTTGCATATGAGCGATTTTGAGATGCTGTCAATCATATTGATGGTATTGGGATTAGTTCTTATGGAAAAACCAAAAAGGAAATAACCGCCAGGCCTGCATCAATGGCGGTTATTTAAAATAACAACTAGGGAGTAAGCCGCTCGGCTTCGTCCTTTGCTATACAAATTATATCATAAGCTAAAAGCTGTTGCAAGAATGAAAGGCACCAGCTTTTCAGACACTAAATCAAATGCTAATAATACTGATATACAATAGGCGAGCAGAAGCGGTTCAGGCGGGTAACCACAGTAAATAAAATCCGCCAAGCCGGGAACCTGACGGTTTTCATATAAGCCTATACAAATCTTTGAACCGCTTTATACGGTTTCACCTTTTGTATATAAGTCATACCATGCGCAGGAGGTAATTGCAATGACAAAACCAAAAACCAAAACATCTACGGCAGCAAAGCGCCGTTACAACAACAAGGTGTATGCCAAGGTTCAGGCAGAGCTGCCGCGTGAGCTGGTAGAGCAGTTCAAAATCAAATGCAGGGAAACAGATACAAGTCAGGCAAGTGTTTTAAGGGATGCTATTGCGGACTTTCTAAAAGATGATTCAAAAACAGAAACGGAGAGCGACATATGAAACCATTAACATCAGATCAGACACTAATAAAAATTCCGGGCGGGCAAGCTTCATGCGGGTATGCGTTTTTCCCCGGAGCTGAGCTTTGTGCGTTTTTTCCCGAACAGGTGATATTCTCCTATGAGGCTGTCGTGCAGCAAAAACCTGACACCGCAATATTCATAGCCGATATATCCGATTCCCGTCTAAAAGAATACTGGCAGTCCATAGGAAGCCCTGCCGTAATTTTTGCAAGCTCATCCGATATGCACAAATTCAAAGAGGCGGTTCCTGAAGCAAAGGTTGTTTCTCTTTATGAAAAATTTGCGGAATGGGGCATTTTCGGAAGCTGCGTACATGACAGCTACCGCATAAGCGAAACAGACAGCAGCGAGGGCAGAGCCTTAAAAGGACTTCTTGAAACCATGGGAGCAGCCGTCAAAGAGGATAATGATGATTCACTTCCTGCTCTGACATATGATGTGTGCGAAAGAAACGCCCTGCTTTCAGAGGGTAAAGACGCGTATTTTGCCCTGGAGCTTTTCTTTGGCACGGAGCCTGAGGATGAAACAGAGCACAACCACGAAAACCACAGTCAGAAGCAGCTGCGCTCACCTGACGAATGCAAGGCTTCACTTTGCCCTGAATCAGAGCAGCGACAGAATATATCAGATGTATGTGAAACCGTTCTGAATCTGTTTTTTTAACAAATATGAGGTTGACAGGATAAAAAAAGAAGAATATAATAAGAAAGCTTATTATAAGGAGGCTTACTATGAACGACTTGCATTACATCCTGATGAAAACTCATATGAATATGCACAGGAACCTTTCCTGCAAAGCATCCGCAATAGGTCTGACATCAGGCAAACCAAAGGTGCTGGAGTGCCTTGCGGACTGCGGGGAGGCAAACCAGAAATCAATAGCCCGCTACTGCGAAATAGAGCAGGCAACAGTGGGAACAATACTTCTCGGAATGGAAAAAGAAGGACTTGTCACAAGACGGCAAAAGGACGGAAACAGAAGATCACTTTATGTATCGCTTACTCCAAAAGGCAAACAGGCGGCAGCCGCTATGGAGAATATATTCAGGGCAGCCGACACAGAGGCAGTAAAATATCTGACATCAGAAGAGGAAGCGCAGCTCAAAACACTGCTTGAAAAAGTATACACTGCACTTACAGAAAACGGAGGTGCAGCTTTATGACAATAGATTCAAATCTTATAAAACGCATTCTCGTTTTGTGCGCAGGGCTTCTGATAATGGCCTTCGGGATTGCGTTTTCAATCAGGGCTTCACTTGGGACAACCCCTATTTCAAGCTTTCCGTATGTCATCAGCGTATGCACACCTCTTACTGTGGGAACTGCCACAATATGTATGCACGTTGTATTTATATCACTGCAGATTATTATACTGCGAAAAAACTACTCGCCATTTCAGCTTATGCAGCTTCCCGTTGCCATACTTTTCGGGTATCTGACAGACCTTGCAATGAAACTGTCAGAGTTCATTGCGCCTCAGACCTACTGGCAGCAGTGGCTTGTATGTATAGCAGGAATACTGCTTGTTGGAATCGGAGTAACCTTCGAGGTGAAAGCAGATATAATCGTGCTTGCCGGCGAAGGTCTGATACTTGCCGTATGCTTCGCATTTCCGATTAAATTCAGCACAATGAAAATAGTATTCGATGTATCGCTGGTAGTAGCAGCCTGCATCACATCACTTGCATTCACCGGAAGCATCACCGGAGTCAGAGAAGGCACTGCAGCAGCGGCACTTCTCGTAGGCTGCGTTGTAAAAATCACGAACAAGGCTATAGAGTTCATAAGAGAACAGGGTATGCAGGCAGAATGCAGCCAATAAAAATCAGGCCGAGGAATTACTCCCCGGTCTTTTTAAGTGCATCATCTATCCCTATATCCGCCACTATTACCTCTCCGAGATAATCCCTGGCATTGCGGCAGAAATGTATCGGTTTTTTCCTGTGAAAGGTTACGGTACAGTCTGCGTTTACAGGTACGTTTTCAATTTTTTCGCCTGTTACGGTATCTCCGCCAAGTCCCGACGGAATATCCACCGAAAATACCTTTGCGGATTTTTTCATGCTGTTCATAAGATAAACAGCAACCAGTCCCTCATCGTTTAACTTGCCGTGAAAGCCTGTACCGTATACGGCATCAACAACAATATCCGCCGACGGATTGCTCATCGACTCCACATTATGTATGTCCATTATTTTTACATGATAATCACTGAGCAGTCTGTAATTTGCAACCGCATCAGGCGTTACAGGCTCACCGTCCGTAAGAATAACAGTTACAAACATATTCCTTTCGGAAAGAAGCCTTGCAATTACAAACCCGTCACCGCCGTTATTGCCCCTGCCGCAGAATACAGCGGCTTTTTTTCCTGTCGTGTTTCCCGATTTTTTTGTAATAACATCAGCTACGGCACGTCCCGCGTTTTCCATCATAGTATAATATGAAAGCCCCGCGGCGTCCGCTTCTTTTTCAAGCTGTTTCATTTGTCTGCAAGTAACATATTCGTCCATAATCAACCTCTTTTATATCTCAAGATACTCATATCTGCTCAAAAATCCGGTTACTTCCGATACAATCTCATCGACTCCGCCCTGCCTGTCAGACTCTGCGTTAAAAGGCATAATAGGGTCATGCAGAGATTTGCGAAGCAGGCACCAGCCTCCGTCAAAAGCTATTCTGACTCCCTCAAAATTAGGCGCTACAACCTGCATATCCTGCCGGCTCCCGGCCCAGTTTTCAAACTCTTTAAGTATATTATCCGCATATGAGGCAAAATCCTCACAGGTTATAGGGAATCTGATTTCTCTGGCTTCAAGAGGCGATTTCAGTTTGTCTATAACAGAGTCTATAGTCCTGCCTTCCGCAAGAAGCTTCGCTGCTTTGATGACTATTTTTGTCGCAAGATATGCGCCGTCATCGAGGAAATAGTTCTCTTTGAGAGCAGCATGACCTGATGTTTCTATGGCAAGCCAGCATTCCTGTCCCGCAGCATTAAGCTCTATGCCCTTGTTGATAACATTTTTGTAGCCTCTCTTAAATCTGAGATGCTTCATGCCCAGCTCCCCCTCAATAAAATCAGTAAGGTGAGTGCTGGTGATACTGTCTGTAACCACTGTGGTTCCAGGATGCTCCTCTGAAACCAGCGCCGCGGCCATTGCCACAATTCCGTTTCGCGCAATCTCTCTGCCTCTGCCGTCTACCGCAGCGGATCTGTCCACATCCGTATCAAAGATAAGGCCAAAATCCGCACCCGATGATATTACCTTCATGGATATTGAAGCGAGAGCTTCTTTGTCCTCCGGATTAGGCGCGTGGTTGGGAAAAGTTCCGTCGGCTTCAAGGTACTGGCTTGTCGAAATGTCAGCTCCAAGAGGCGCAAGCACATCTCTTGCATAAAACCCGCCGCTGCCGTTGCCTGCATCTACAGTTATTTTCAGGCCTTCAAGAGGTCTTTTTCCCATGCCTGTCCCGTCTATGACAAGCTGTCTGAGATGCTCCGCATAAAGCTCCATAAGATTGCATTTTTCGGACGGATATGTTTTTTTACCCATAACAGTTATGGTGTTGTCCGCATACATAGGACTGCCAAGGCCTGCACCGTCAGCTTCGGCAAATTCTATTATCTGAGAAATGTCTTTTTTGTCAAGGCCGCCGTCGGCAGTGAAATATTTGAATCCGTTGCGTTCATACGGCAGATGTGAGGCGGTTATCATAATAGCTCCGTCCGCTCTGATTTCATCAAACACCGTAGACATGAACATTGCAGGCGTTGAAGCCAGTCCGCAGTCTAAAATTCTCACTCCGTAGGGAGCCAGTCCGTTGATTATGCCGTAAAGAAGCATCTGCCCCGACATACGGGGATCTCTGCCTACCGCAACTGTAAGCTCATCAGCGTTTTTTCCTGTTTTATTGCAAAGCCATAAAAGAAATCCCTTTGAAAGCAGGCAGGCCTCGGCATCGCGCAGATTAGGCACGCCGCTTCCTCCCACACCTGTCAGAGAAATTCCTCTTATATCACTTCCGTTCTGCAGTTTTTTCAGATTGTATTCGTTCATTATTCGCTCTCCTGAGATTTATGTATATATACATTATACTTGCAACCGGCACCAAACGCAATAATATGGCAACCATATAACGGATTATTATTCAATATATTTTTACAAAAATCGACCTTTGCAAAAAACACCAAAACAGTCCCTGCAATCTCTGTCATAAAAAATGAAGGATACCGGCAAACAGAACGGCATTTATATTTCCACCGCCTTCGGGTTTTTTCACTTCAGTAGCCAATTTCGCCAAAAAAACAACCAGATTCGTCATCTCCTGCAATTTGCAGCTCTGATTGAGTATAATTTTGATTCAGCAGACCGGATTATAATGTGTATAAATATTTTCAGGGCAGGCCTGACAGGGACTGCAAGCAGATGAATCACCTGCTCCGGCAAAATCAAACGGCACAGAACTCTCAGAAAAAAAGCGCAAAGGTGCGGCTTTGCAGGCTGCCGCAGACAATCCTCTCGCCTGCCAAGGGCAAACGCTTAAAATCCCCTGCTGCACAGCAAACCGCCTGCTCAGGGAATTTATATGCCTTCTCTTTTGCCCTTTTACCACATAGCAAAAACAGCCGATCCAGGTTAAACCGACTGTTCAAATCCACCTTAATCAAGGTAATTATTATCTATAGTCCCTATAGCTTCTCTATATCTTCTGCCGGCAATCCCGTAAGCTCTGCAATCTCCTCAATAGAATAATTTTTGACCCTCATAGCCTTCGCCATCTCAATCTTCTCTGCTGCTCTGCCGGAAGCCTCGCCTTCACTGC
>CAVJEY010000055.1:0-12177 GCA_963648745.1 Christensenellaceae bacterium Phil1 | reverse complement strand
GTCCGGCATCTTCCATAACTTTCGCAAACATTAGCTGTCTGCTGAAAGGATACCGTATAAAATTATTTTTATTCATAAGTGTCCTCCATATTAAAATTAAAATCTTTAATACTCGGGACGGTTTTGCTATCATCTAAAGTATATCACTGCACATATCGGATTTCAACAAAATAATGTCGTTGCTCCAGTGGTTTACCTGTCTTTTTCAAAAAAATCCTCCGTAAATCCTCGTCGCTGTTTTTTTCAAATACTATTGCTCTTGGAGGTTTTTTGGTGTATAATCTCTTTTGTTGGAAATATCGAGGCATAGCTCAGTTTGGTAGAGCGTTGCGTTCGGGACGCAAAGGCCACAGGTTCGAATCCTGCTGCCTCGACCAACTCTAAACCGCTTGAAAACATTAGTGTTTCGATGCTTTCGGCGGTTTTTGTTTTGAGCCTGATTTCACGATGCTAAACAAGAATTTAGATATCCATCATATACGCTATCCATTAAAACCCCTGCACAAGCACTAAAGAGTCACAAGCAACGCTCATGGCTCTTTAGTCAGGACGTAAATAAATATATTATTCTATAACAACTCCGTCTTCATCGACGATAAGCGGAGTCTCCTCTGCAGGCACGGCCTCAACAGGTCTGATTGTATCAAGGATAAGTCCCTCTATTCTGTCCATAATATCAGGGTTTGACTGCAGATATGTCTTGACATTCTCTCTGCCCTGTCCTATCCTCTCACCGTCAAAGCTGTACCATGAGCCGGCCTTCTCAACTATGCCGTTTTCGACCGCACAGTCAAGAATATCTCCTGACCTGGAGATGCCCTCTCCGTACATGATATCAAACTCAGCCTGTCTGAAAGGCGGTGCAACCTTGTTCTTAACTATTTTGACTCTGGTTCTGTTGCCGAGAACAGAGTCTCCCGATTTGATGCTCTCTATTCTTCTGACATCCATCCTCATGGTTGAATAGAATTTGAGCGCTCTGCCGCCTGTAGTGGTTTCGGGATTGCCGAACATAACCCCGACCTTCTCTCTGAGCTGGTTGATGAACACAACCGATGTCTTTGATTTATTGATGGCTCCGGCAAGCTTCCTGAGGGCCTGAGACATGAGCCTTGCCTGCAGTCCCACATGGGAATCACCCATCTCGCCCTGTATCTCAGCCTTAGGCACAAGTGCCGCAACCGAGTCTATAACTATAACATCAAGAGCCCCGCTTCTGACAAGCATCTCGCATATTTCAAGAGCCTGCTCTCCCGTATCCGGCTGTGAAACCAAAAGCTCATTGATATCAACACCCAGATTCCTGGCATATTCAGGGTCTAAAGCGTGCTCTGCATCTATAAACGCAGCCTTGCCGCCTGTTTTCTGGGCTTCGGCTATGATATGAAGTGTCAGCGTCGTCTTACCTGATGACTCAGGACCGTAAATCTCTATGATCCTGCCTCTTGGAACTCCGCCGATACCTGTTGCAACATCAAGTGTAATAGAGCCTGTTGATATTGCCTGTATGTCTGTAAGCGCATTGTCATCTCCAAGCTTCATAATAGCGCCCTTGCCGAACTGTTTCTGAATCTGCAGCAGCGCGGCATCTAAAGCTTTGTCTTTGTCTGTATTTGAAACTGCCATGTATTAATCCTCCATATTCCGAACATCTGTTCTCAAACATATAATACGATATTATTCTGGAAAGGTCAAGTGTATTTTTGAAAAATGTGTTGTATATATTATACACCGCTATGGAATTATTTGCAAGAAATAATTTTAATTATCATATCAAACATATTCAGCATGGCTGCGTTTCTCACAAGACTGCGCAGCGGCCTGAAGGCATGAATTTTTCTGACTTCGATTTTGTCATCAAATACAAGCCCTATATACACAAGTCCCACCGGTTTTTCGGCAGTTCCGCCTCCCGGACCTGCAATGCCTGTAACCGATATGCACAGTCTGCTGCCGGTAACCTTCTGAAGTCCCAGTGCCATTTCTCTTGCTGTCTGCTCGCTTACCGCGCCATATCTGTCAAGAGTTTCGGGGCTTACGCCAAGCTCCTCGATTTTGGCTTTGTTGCTGTATGTTACAATGCCCCTGTCAAATACTGCCGATATACCCTCTATATCTGTAAGGGTTTTGGCAAACAGTCCGCCCGTACAGCTTTCGGCACAGGAAATTGAGATATTGTTTTCAAGCAGTCTGCGACCTGCAACCTGATAAAGCTCCTCATCATCTGTGCTGTATATGTATTTACCCACAAGCTCCTGCACTTTTGATGTCATATCATCAACTGCCTGCTGCGCCTCCTGCAGGGTTTTGCGCTTTGAGGCGACTCTCACGCAGGCCTCGCCCTCTTTGGCATAGGTTGCTATGGTAGGGTCTGTCTGCGCATCGATAAGCGGCAGCAGCTCTGTCTCAAGCTGCGATTCGCCTATTCCGAAGGTTCTTATCTGTCTGTAGTATATTGCTTCTTCTGATTTTGATTCAAGATAAGGCTTTGCTTTTTTGATGAACATATTGGTCATTTCTCTCGGAGGTCCCGGCAGACATATGGCTGTTTTGCCGTTTGTTTCAAGTGCAAAGCCCGGCGCTGTTCCCTGATCGTTGTCAAATACCTCCGATTTTGACGGAAGCCACGCCTGTTTATAATTGTTTTCGGTCATTTTGCGGCCGCGTTTTGTCATTACCGCTTCAAGCGCCTCAAGGCTTTTCTGATGCAGCACCAGCTTATCTCCCATGGTTTCACATACAATTTCCTTGGTAAGATCATCCTGCGTAGGCCCCAGTCCGCCTGTTGTGATTATGAGGTCGCAGTCTTTGAATGCAAGCTCGATAATTTCTTTGAGTCGCTCAGGATTGTCGCCTACTGTATAATGATACATAACATCAAATCCCATAGCGTTAAGCTGCTGTGAAAGATATACGGTGTTGGTATTTACCACCTGTCCGAAAAGTAATTCTGTTCCAACGCTCAAAATCGCCGCTCTCATACTGCCTCCTTATATTACATTGAAAAAACCGATCTGTTCTTCGCTATATATTCTATTCCTGAGTAGACTGTCATAACAAGAGAAGCCCACAGGAACACATTTCCTATTGTAAGTATGATGCCGATTTGCGGAATACTTACCGCAAGCAGCAGTACAGGCACTGCTATCATCTGCAGCACTGTTTTGATTTTACCGCTCATGCCTGCTGCAATTACAAGTCCCTCTGAGGCTGCAACCGTTCTCATTCCCGCTATCGCAAACTCTCTTGCCAGTATGATTATGAGCATCCATGCAGGGATTATCCCGTCCTCCACCATCAGACAGAACGCCGAATATACAAGTATCTTGTCTGCAAGAGGGTCCATTATTTTTCCGAAATTCGTCACCAGATTGCGTTTTCTGGCTATTTTGCCGTCGAGCATATCCGTAAGCGATGCAAGTATGAAAATTATAAATGCGGGAAGGTAAAGTTCAAATATGTAGCATACCACAAAAAAAGGCACTGCTATCATTCTTCCCATTGTAAGTTTGTTTGGCAAGTTCATATTAAACCTCCGTTCCTGCCAGATCATAGTCAAATGCATCATCTATATGCACCATAACAATGTCACCGGGCTTATGCTTCTGCCTGCCTGTAAATATCACAGCATTGTCGATTTCGGGAGCATCGTATCTGGTGCGCCCTATATAGCTGCCGTCCTCGTCGATTTCGTCAACTATAACTTCCTGAACAGTATCGATTTTGGCGCGGTTTGCTTCAAGGGATATCTCCATCTGAAGCCTCATAATGCTGTCTGCTCTCTCTGCTTTGATTTCCTCGTCTATCTGGCCGGGCATCTGTCCTGCGACAGTGCCTTCCTCCTGCGAATACGCAAATACTCCGAGTCTTGCAAACTGCTGCTCCGCTGCAAAATCATAAAGAATATCAAAGTCCTCTTCGGTTTCTCCCGGAAATCCTGTTATAAGGGTTGTCCTTATATGAATATCCGGTATCTGCTCTCTGAGCTTTGCCATTTTGTCTGTAATGGATTTGTTTGTGGATCTTCTTTCCATAGCTTTGAGAATCCTGTCCGAGGCGTGCTGAATCGGTATGTCAAGATAATTGCATATCTTGTCCTCTTCCCTGATTGTCTGTATCAGCTGGTCTGTAATCCTGTCCTCGTAGCAGTACATCAGTCTTATCCATCTGATGCCGTCTATCCTGCACAGCTGTCTCAGAAGCTGAGGCAGTCTGTATTCACCGTAAAGATCATATCCGTAATATGTTGTATCCTGTGCTATCAGTATGAGCTCTCTGCAGCCGGCCTCTGCCAGTGCCTTTGCCTCCGCCACAACCGCTTCCTGTCTTTTGCTTCTGTAGTTTCCGCGTATGAACGGAATAATACAGTATGCGCATCTGTTGTTGCAGCCCTCCGCTATTTTGAGTGTGGCGCTGTACATACTGCCGTCAGCTCTGACCTTTACCTCCGGCAGCTCTGTTTCGGTGCACGGGTTTGCAATGATTCTGCGCTCGTCAAGGCTGTCAAGAAGCGCAGGCAGCGCCTCATAATCGTTGACTCCGAGAAATGCGTCAACCTCCGGCATTTCGTCAAACAGCTCGCTGCTGTATCTCTGGGAAAGGCAGCCTGAAACTATGAGTTTCTTGCCGTGCTGCTTGTAGTCTGCCATTTCAAATATGCGGTCTATTGACTCTTTTTTGGCGTCATTAATAAATCCGCAGGTGTTTACCATAATAACATCAGCCTCCGAAGGCTCTGATGTTATGGTATGTCCGCTGTCCTCCAGTATGACCGCAGCGTTTCTGCTGTCGTAAAAATTCTTGGGGCAGCCCAGTGTATCAATGTATATCTTCATCTGAAATTTCCTCTGGTAAGTTTTCGTTTATATTGTGCAGTTCATCTTCGGTCATAAATACCTGTCTCGGTCTTGAACCGTCCTGAGGACCCACAATGCCTCTTTCTTCCATCATATCTATTATTCTCGCCGCTCTGTTATAGCCTATTCTGAATCGTCTCTGAAGCATGGATACCGAGGCCTGACCGCTCTGCACCACAAGCTCTATGCAGTCGGGAAGCAGCTCATCGCCGTCATCTGTCTTCACCTCCGCAGGCAAATCTGTTTTTTCGATGGTATTTATAACGTCGCTTGAGTATTCAACTTCCTGTACCTGATCCTTGACGAATTTAATTATGCTGTTGACTTCGCTGTCTGATATGAAGCAGCCCTGAACTCTTACGGGCTTGCCCATACCAAGCGGGTTGTAAAGCATATCGCCCTTGCCCACAAGCTTCTCCGCTCCGCCCATATCTATAATGGTTTTGGAGTCGTGAACAGATGATACTGCAAACGCTATTCTTGACGGTATGTTCGCCTTGATTACGCCTGTGATTACGTCAACCGACGGCCTCTGGGTCGCAACAATAAGGTGCATTCCCGCTGCTCTTGCCATCTGCGCCAGTCTGCATATGGATTCCTCAACCTGTGACGGCGCCGCCATCATAAGATCCGCAAGCTCGTCAATAATTATTACTATCTGAGGCATTACCGCATCGAAATCTTTTTCGGCTTTTTTCTTGTCATTGTAGCCTTCAAGATTTCTTTCGCCTTCCTCTGCGAATTTTTTGTATCTGTCGTTCATTTCGGCGACAGCCCAGTTAAGCGCTGCGGCCGCCTTGGTCGGCTCTGTGACAACCGGTATGAGAAGATGCGGTATTCCGTTGTAATTGCCAAGCTCAACAACCTTGGGATCGACAAGCACCAGCTTGACCTCATCAGGCTTTGCCTTGTAGAGTATGCTTGCTATGATGCTGTTGATGCATACACTCTTACCTGATCCCGTAGAGCCTGCGATAAGCAGGTGAGGCATACCCTTGAGGTCGCCTACAACCGCCTTGCCCGATATATTTTTGCCTACGGCAAAGCTTATCTTTGATTTGGAATTTCTGAATTCCTTCGAATCTATTATCTCTCTTATGTTTACCGCATTTATCTTGTCGTTTTCGATTTCTATACCCACTGCGGCCTTGCCCGGTATGGGCGCCTCTATTCTGATGCTTTTGGCTTCAAGATTAAGAGCTATATCGTTGGAAAGTCCGACTATGCTGCTTACCTTCACTCCCGGCCCGGGGTGTATCTCATACCTTGTGACCGTAGGCCCCGGAACCGCATCTACAACCTTGGCATCCACATTGAAGCTGTTCAGTGTTTCTTCAAGTTTTCTTGTCTTTTCGGCAAGATCCGTAAGGTCTGCGCCCTTGCCCGACGGTTTTTTGAGCAGATCCAAAGGCGGCATTATGTATTTTGCAGCAGGCTTGCTTTTGTTGAACTCTTTTGAATCAAGCGTGGCTGCCGCTGCCTGTGCATTAGATATTTTTTCGGGTTTTCCGGCTTCTTCCTCTGCAAAGCCTCTGCCCTCAACAAAACTTGCGTTTTCTTCAGGTACCTCTATTTCAAGCTGCTTCTCGCTGCCGCTGCTGTAGTCCTCATATGAACCTGTATAGCCTGTCTCCTCACGACCCATATCGCCCTCTGCATAGCCGTCATTAAGGCCATAGCCTGATGAGGCGAGGCTTTCCTGTGTCCCGTCAAGGCCGAAACCGCCCTGCCCTGTATCTCCGCCTTTGCCTCTTGCAATCGAGTCATCAATCATATATTCCAGAATTTTTTTCTGGCTGTCAGATATGCGGGCTTTTTTGATTGCTTTGTTCATTTTTTTGTAATCTGCAGGCTGATATACCGAAGCCGCCGGTCTGATTGGTGCAAGTGTTTCCTGCTGTTTTGCCGGAGTGATTTCAAGCTGCTGCTCTGTTTCTTTTACAGGTGGCAGCTGTTTTGTTTCGGTGTTATGTCTTTTTTCTTTTTTGGTACGTCTTTTTTCGGCTCTTTCGTCAGATTTTTCCTGCCAGCTGACCATACCCGCATACGGTCTGTCGGCTATAATGATTACGGATATTAAAGCCATGACGCCTGCAAATATGTAGGCTCCCGCAACACCTATGATTTTTACCAGAAGAATTGCAAAGATCATACCTAAAACTCCGCCGTTTTCAAGCTCGACACCTGCAGAGTACACATCTCCGAGTCCGAGTATCGGCACTACAGGGTTTTGCGTATCCACAAACCGTACTGAATTTCCTATGGCTATGTCAAGAAAAAGAATTGCAAAAAACACAGTCGACAGGGTGCTCAGTATTTTGGTTCTGCCTGCAAGCATGAGTCCGCCGTAAAGCAGAAGATAAAACGGCAGCAAATATGCAATAATACCGAAGCAGCCCTTGAAAAAGCTGCTGAGGGCATCGCCTATTACTCCCGTAACATTGAAAAACATCGCTATTGCAAGGAATATTCCCACTGCAATTATTACAAGAGCCTGTATTTCTCTTGTCTTGCGAAGCCTGTTTGCATCAGCCTCCGAAATATTCTGTTTTTTGTTTTTTGTTCCCGGAGGTCGTCCGGGTTTGTTTTTTTTCTGTGCCATAAGCTGTCCTCTATGATAAGCATGCGTATATTACCATTGCGATTCCCATTGCCCATGTGTAGAACGAGAAATAGGTCAGTTTTTTGTTTGAAACTATTTTGATCATGCCTTTGATTGCAAAAAGTCCCGAAACAGCAGAAACAATAACTCCCACTGCAACAGGTATCACAAGGCTTGAATCCATTCCGGCCTCAAATGCCGCCGGAGCCTCAAGTATCGCGGAGCCTAAAATCGGCGGTATTGATATAAGGAAGGCAAATCTTACAGCCCATTCTCTTTTGAGACCGCAGGCAAGACCGCCCACAAGGGTTGAACCCGATCTTGATATTCCGGGAGCTATTGCAACTCCCTGCAGAAGTCCCACTATGAGAGCGTGTCTGAATTTAGTGTTTCTGATGCCGTTGATGCCCTTGCCGTATTTTTCGGCAGCCCAGAGCATTGTACCTGTAATAATCAGCGCTATGCCTATTGCCAGCACCGAAGTGTACAGTGCTTCAAACAGATCGTTGAACAGAACCCCGATAATACCTGTAGGGATTGTTGCAACGATTATGAGCCAGCACATTCTTCTGGTGGCGTTTTTGTTGACATTAAGACTTCTGGTTGTAGCAAGATCCTTCAGACTTGCAAAAAACTCATATATAAGGCCGAGTATGTCTTTCCAGTATACTATGCATACCGAAACAAGTGTTCCTATGTGCAGAAGCACCGCAAACGGCAGCACACTGTCCGGATTCATGCCGAAGAAATGCTGTGCGAGTGCCAGATGCCCTGAACTGCTGACAGGAAGAAACTCCGCCAGTCCCTGAATAAGTCCTAATATTATCGCCTGAATTAAATTCAAAATCCATACCTCCTGATGATTATATTCATATTTCAACGCTTCTTGCCTTACAGCAACGCTGAATTTCAATAATAGAACTATTATAATATGCGAGCTATGTCGAGCATATTTCAATAGTTCTTGCCTTACAGCAACGCTGAATCTCAATAATAGAACTATTATACCACAACAGCAGAGGTGTTAAAAGATGCTAAATACATATTCTTATCTTGTCTGTTACCGCATCTATGCAGCATATTCCACAACAATATTTTTTATTACAGAACAAATATCATTAAGCTCATAATCATTGTAATAAAACTGCTCGGGAATATATTTTTTTATTGAATTATCATTGATTTTGGTAAAAGTTGTGCCAGACTGATTTCAATAACTGAGTGAGGACTGTTCTCCCCACCATCGAGTGGCACAGACTGCCCAAAGACCTCAGTTTCGTTTGTTTTTATCAAAAAAAACTGCCGTACTTGATTGCACAGCAGTTTAACTCTATTTTTTTCTTACCGGTATCTGTACCTCTGTCAGGTATTCTTCACTGTTTTCTCTGTTCCATGGACCGTTTATAGTGCTGCTTCTGCCTCCTCCGGCTGCTTCATACCCGTTCGCTTTTATCCAGTCATACACCTTGCGGTAGGTTTCCCCTATATTTTCATAAGGTCCCTTGTGAAGCATTACAGCAGCGGTTATTTCGGGAACCTCACAGAAACGGTACTGCTCCGTATCCATTCCCTTCTTATCCACCATATCGGAATACAGAATTTTCATATTCTGCCCCGGTATTTCGCCCTCACCATGTGTAATATAGTTGTAGTCGTCAGGCATTTGGGGAACACAGACATCAGGATTCTGCGAAAGTATCAGAGCTTCCAGATCAGCCAATATGTTTGCACCTGTATTATCATCAAAAAAATCATTGTAATCTCTGATTTCATACTCTCTGCAGTAGACAATATGTTTTGGTATAACTTTAATCCTGATATCACACATTAAAGCTCACCTCGTATTACTTCACCGTCAAATATTACGGCATCCCAGCTCAAATCGGTAAGTCTGTCGCATGGATATTCTTCGATATTCTCTTTGCAGACATTCATATTGGCTATTTTGCCTTCTTCTATTGAACCCAGCATTTTGTCCCGGTGCATCTGTTTCGCTCCGTTGATTGTATATCCTTTGAGCAGAAACGATACATCAATCTTTGCGTTTTCGGGCGGTCTGACGCTTCCCGGGTATTTGCCGGGGTCAAGAGGAAATTCCGGATCCACTCTTGTCGCAGCAACCTGCATACTGAAAAACGGGTCAGCTCTGTGAAGCTCATAGAACGTAACAACATCGCTTGAAAATGTAACAAGCGCACCGCTGTCAATTATAGGGTTGAACTGATACATCCTTCTCCATTTTTCCTCCGAAAAGAATGTCATGGCTTCTTCTCCGAAATATCCGCCAGACCAGTGACAGGTCCAGTTTATTGTTATTCCCAGCTCTGCAGGTCTTTTCATGTCCGCAGGGTCTATAATCTCGCAATGTGCAAATATCGGCTCTATTGTCCATTCCTTACCTGCTGCCGCCACATCAGCCTTTGCTCTTTCGACAGCATTGCAGCCTGTCCGGAACGCCCTGTCGCCTACCATATGAATATGCATATCAAGCTTCTCATCATTACATATCTTAAAGCATTCCGTAAGATCGTCCTCAGACATTGCTATCTCACCGTAGTTTGTACCTGTAGGATCGTTGACATGAGGGTGAAGTGAAGCACTGTTTCCGGTTTCATTTGTGCCGTCCAGAAACAGCTTCATAGTGTTAATTTTGATATGCTCCGACTGATATTTGCCGCTCATTTCTCTTAAAAAAGCGATTTTTTCAGGTAGATCAGCCAACGAATAATATCTGACACATCCGTCATAGTATGTATGAAGTCTGCCTGCCATATCAAGCTCATACATTGACTTCATCTGAGCTTCGCCTTCAAGTATACCTTCTGCAATGGCTGTAATTCCGCTGTCCTCAAGGAATTCAAAGAACGGGCTCATTGTTTCAGGCGTCATTTCAACAGGCGGTTTCCAGCCTATGGATTTGTACAGATTGCTAATAAACGGTTCCTCGTTGTGAACCAGCTCTTTGCCCCAGCCCACAGGCTCCCCGTTTTCATCTCTTACAAATTCCTGAAGTCCCGGCGACGGGTCAGCAGTATCCTTTGTAACTCCCATAGCCTCAAGCATTGCGGAATTGTACCAGTGCTGATGCTCTCCGAAATCCTGACACATTACAGGTCTGTCTGAACAAACCTCATCCAAGTATTTTTTGTGAGGGCCTTTTGCGCCAAACAGGGTTGTGGGATAGTATTCAAAATAAAGAAAAGGCTTTTCCTCCTTCGGGTGCTTCGCAGCATAATCCCTGATAAAATCCTGTATCTCTTTGAGATCATCAGTCCATGGAAGCCTTACGTGCCATGCGCTCTGAGATACCATTCCGGGATGTATATGACTGTCTATTATACCCGGGTAAATATATTTTCCTCCCATGTCGCATATCTTATCGGCATCACTGTATCTGGAACTGTCATCCTTGCCTACATACGATATTTTTTTATCTTCTATTACAACCGCCTCTGCCCATGGGGCTTTTTCATCAGCTGTATATATTCTGGCGTTTTTAAGTACGGTTTTCATTAAATTACCTCCGGTTACAGGAAAGTATCCATAAAATGCTTTCTTGTCATTTCAACAACAGGCGTAAGAACATCGTCTATATTAAGTTCTTTTGCCCTGCTTTCATTTCCCATTTCTTTTGAATATTTTTTTCTGAACTGATTCGGTGTGCATTCATACCAGAAATCAAAGGTTTCGTACATATATTTGGGATCCGAAAAATTGCAGGCTTCTGAAATTTCCAGTATGTTCATATCCGAATACAGCAGCAGCTGTTCCGCATGACACAGCCTTGTGAAGGCAACCATTTTTCTGAATCCAAGAAAATATTTTTTCATAAATTCTGTGATATATGCTTCACTGAGGCCAAACTCTCCGGCCAGATCACCTACGGTTATACTCTCCATCTGATGCCTGAAAATATAATCTACTATATACCTGCAGCGCATCAGACTTTTTTCGGTAATCTCAAGCTTTGGATCATAGTAGAATATAATATCGAATCTGTTCATTATTATATCAACCATGCTGTTGCAGCCTTCGATTATCCTGTCTGTAAAGCCGGCTTCATTCTCTGATGTTTCCAGCATAAACAGCAGTATCGCAAGCAGTATGCCCTTTAGCTGCCTGTGGCTTTCGGTATTGCAGGGAACACTGCTTTCCGGTGTCCCCTCACATACAAAATACAGATGATTTATATACGGATATTTTTTCTCAAAATATTTAAGGTCTATGTAAAATGATGCGCACACCGCATCTTTGCCGTCATAAAGATAATGTGTATCTTTATCGACGAGTATAAAGTCACCGGGACTGAGAGTAAATTCCTCAAAGCAGTAGGACATTTTAATCTCACCCGAAAGACATAATGTAATTTCAACGATATCATTATGTACATGAGGCGCTATGTACTCTATCTCTCTTATGTTCACTCCCAGCGGCGTATTTTTAATCCAGTTTATTTTTTCCCCGGTAATCATTACTAATCTCCATATATCTTTTTTATTTCATTATACTATTGAACCTCTTGCTGTCATACATTTTTATTCTATAAATTCATCTCCGGCGGCAGTTCCTTGAAGCCTTTTGTCTTGATTGCAAGGAATACAACTCCAAGTGCCAGCCATGAGAAACCTACTATCTTTGCTGCTATGGTAAGGCTGAACCACAGATATATGCAGACAGCTGCCGCTATTGCAGGTATTATCAGATACTTTATTACATCAG
>CAVJEY010000054.1:0-12217 GCA_963648745.1 Christensenellaceae bacterium Phil1 | reverse complement strand
TGCTCTTGCGTCATCTTTTAATAAATTCATTATCTCCCACCTTTCTGATTTGTATTAATTCTTTAATTAATGTTATTTTATAATAACACGTCCATATATTGTATAGTTATATATTACCATCGCATAGATAACCTGTCAATACTTTTTATGTTATTTTTTAGTAATATATTTTTATTATCCCAAACTGCTGTAAAAATTACATTGTTTCAGGCACAGAAAAAGGCATACCCGCAAGCATACCTTTTTTCATATAAAATTAATTTATGTCACCTGTCCGCCAAAGGCGGCTCGCAGCCTCGTTTCTTTGGCCATTTCTCTAACTTATGTTTTTTCTTCTGAACTCAGGATGTCTGTCAAACAACATAAGCGCACTCTTGCCCTTCATAAATTTTGATATGCTTAACTTAGGAGGTGTTGCAATATACAGATGTACGTGTTCTGAACAAACTCTTCCTTCAATTTGCCTTGCCAAGCATAGCTTGGGGCAAAAAGCTGCTCTGTTCTCCCCAGCTATGCCGTGGGATTAATATACTGAGTTCATTTACGATATAATTAAAGGCCCGCAGTAATGCAGACCTTTTTCATATTTTTTATTCTTTTTTGTTTTATCATTCAAACAGCACAGATACAACAACAATTGCAATCCCTGCCGCAATTCCGGCTATATATACTCTGTAGTTTCTGTGAGATGCCATATAGGGAACAAGCTCCGATGAAACTATATAAATTATCATTCCAAGGGTTACGCAGGTAAGCAGGTCTATAAATGTATGACTCATATATCCTCCCAGCGCTGCCATCACAAGTCCTCCTGCAAAGGTTGATATCATAACTGCAAAAAGCACCGTATACTTTTTAATTCTTGTTTCCTCTTTGAGAGTTGAGTACACCAGCATACCCATAGGTATGTTGTGAAGTCCCACACCTACGGCAAATATGATGCCCTGTCTGAGGGAGTCTGCGCCAAGCTCATATACTGCCATTCCCTCAATTATATTGTGAAGAATTATGGCAAACGCCGATATTATTCCTATGTGTATTACAGCGCCCGGACTTTTTTCATCTCCATGATGCTCAGGCACGAATCTGTCTAATGCTTTGAGAAAAACAACGCCTGCCGCCGTATAAAATACGGCTCTGATGATACCTGCGCCGCCCATTTCGGCAAGTATCTCAGGTATTATATCTGCCGCCGCAAGAGCGCTCATGGCTCCTGCCGCAACCGATATTGAAATCTCCTCGATTTTTCCGGTATTGGCAGACAGAGCGGCGGCTGCAGCTCCCGCAGCAAAAAACAGACCAAGTAAAAAAGTTATAACAAGTATCATTTCACAGCTCTCCATAACAATCTGTTGTCCTCTGCAAAACACTCAACCCTTCCTGTTTTTTTGAGCCAGCCGATATTTGTTCTGACTATTCCCATTATGAGTATATATTTTTCGCAGTTCATCTTAATTCCGCAGAGATTAAAAAGTCCGTTTGTAATCTCCTCCATATCGGCAGGAATCTCACACAAAGACAAAACCATATCAGCAACCTCATATATATTCTCTTTGTTTGCTTTTATCAGCTCTGATATATCAGCTGACGGCTCTGCATGGGCAGGTACAAACACGGTCGCTTCCATGGACTTCATCTGTTCCAGTGTTTTAAGCGCATCATCCGGATTATATATATAGCTCAGCGGATATTTTTTAAGAACCCTGCCGTCTATAAGGGTGTCGCCGGCAAAAAACGTGCCGTCGGGAAGTCTGTAGCCTGTATGCTCCATACTGTGCCCCGGCAGCATTACAACCTCTATTTCCTTCGGAAATTCCGTATGCTCCGTATCATAGCATACACACGGCGGCGCATATATATCGCTTCCCATAAGCTCATCAATCGGATATCCGCCGTATGCAACCATGGGATCAAGTATTGAGTTGTTTATGAATACAGCCTCCATGCCGTATGCAAATACGGGACAGCCGTGCAGCTCCTGCAGGTATGCGTTTGCCCCTGTATGATCCGAATGGCAGTGTGTGCACAGTATGCCTTTGAGTTTCCAGCCTCTTTTGTGCAATATTTCATAAACCTCTCTGCCTTCGTTTTCGTCGGTTCCGGGATCTATGACATAGGCTTCGTTTTCACTCTGCATATATATGCCCGTATTTGTAAGCCCTTTTATATACCAGCTCTGCTGTCCTAACTTTATCAGTTCTCTCATAATGCCTTTCTCCATAACATCCTGTTGTCCTCTACAATGCCTTCAATTCTTCCGCCGTCCACAAGATAGGAAACAAAAGCCCTTATAATAGCAAGAGTAAGCACATACTGTCTGTAGTTCATATTCATGCCGTAGCCGTCAAATACGGATTTGAGAATCCGCTCCATATCCTCAGGCTCGCTACATATGTTTTCAATCCTGTCGCATATATTTTCGATATTCTCTATATTATGCCGCACCACAGGCTCTATATCTGATGTCACCTGTCCGTGAGAAAGCACAAACAGTCCCGGTCTGAGGGTTTTGAGCTTCTCAAGACTCTCAAGATACTTCCCCACATCAAGCACATAAAGCACAGGATATCTGGCAAGCAGACCGTCGCCCACAGCACTGTCGCCTATAAACACTGTGTTGTCGGGAAGCCTGTAGCCCACATGCTCTATGCTGTGCCCCGGCAGGTCTATCACCTCAACCTCCCTTGGAAACTCGCTGTGAGTCACATCGCAGCATATGCTCGACTCTGCAAAAAAGCCGCTGCTTCTGGCTTCTCTGAAAGGATGCGCACCGTAGGTAAGAACAGGTTCTATCTCTGTATGTGATGCAATTGCGGCCTCTGCGCCCTTTGCAAACGCAGGACAGCCGTATACCTGCTGAAGATATCTGTTGCCGCCCATATGATCCACATGAGCATGAGTGTTGAGTATTCCTTTGAGATTCCACCCCTTTGCCTTCAGTATTTTTTCTATTTCCTTTGCGTCATTGTCATCATTGCCGCTGTCTATTATATATACATCCGTTGCTGTCTGCTGATATATTCCCACCCTGGCATAGCAGCTGATATACCAGCTTCTGTCTCCCAGTCTGTTTAATTCGTACATAATGCTCCTTCAAAATGCTCTGTAATTCTGTCCATTATCATATCTTTGAGCTCTGATTTGCCATAGCTCATCTCATAGCCATGGCCGTCCTCTGTCGTAACCTTCACAACACTGCAGTTTTTGTATCCTGCAGCGCACTCAAGACTTGTCTCAGGCAGCACCACATTGTCGAGAGTGTTGTAAAACAAAAGTACCGGTCTGTCTCCGAACTTATACCCTGTTTTTGCCGGATTGTACTGCTCAAATTCATCAAACCATTCCGGCGTGAGTTTTAGCCCCTGTCTGACGATATAGCCTGCCTGCCGGGCCTTTTTTTTCATCTCGTTCCATTTAGTTTCGCCGCCCATATAGTATATCATTGCGCTGTCGTTACCGGCAGGGGCGACCAGCGCCAGCGCCTTATAGTCATAGCCCTTGCTCTCGTTTGCCATTATCATCACAGCTCTGCCGCCCATGCTTCTGCCGTAAAGGCCGATTCTGTCCGTATCTATATTATATCTGTCCGCACAGTATGAGATGGCTGAAACTGCATCGTCTGTCATATCCGAAAGAGTGTATTCATCGGTTTTGGCAGAATCCGCATCCGGCTCAAGTCTGCTGTTAAAATCGATTCTCACAGCAGCGATGCCCTTTTGCGAAAGCCTCTCTGAAAGCTCCGCAGCTCCTCCGCTGTTCATAGTCCCCTTAAACCCGTGAGCTATAAACACGAGGGGGATGCTCTTATCTGTTTTAGGCAGGGTTACCTGCCCCGCAGTATATGTGCCTCTGCTGTTTTCAATCACAAAATCATATGCTCTTACATCATATCCCGCATCATTTCGGGGAATGCAGGAAACAGACAGTATGCAGCATATAATCATAGCGGTGCATATTAAAAATTTATATCTTTTTTTCTTCATCTTCTTTGAACCCCGGTCCCCTGAGCCATCTTGTAAGCGCCGGAAGTCTGGCCGGTCCGTCTACCAGTATATCATAAAGCTTTATCCAGAAAGGAGTTACAAACGAGAATCCCGCTATAAGGGCGCCTCCGTATACAAGCAGGTAATAAAACAGTCTGTTTTCAGGGCAAAGTCCGTAAAGAGAGGACAGGCAGCCTGATGAGAACAGTAAATACATACCTGCTGCCGATATTATTACGGCTGCTGCATATACTGCCGTATTCTGCACTTTTTTGTGTATAAGCGACAATACTCCAAACCAGCATACCGCAAGACACGATATAAATCCGATGTAAAGGCCGTAGAACTGTATCACATATCTCAGCGTCAGATGAAATACGTATACAGGCATTGTGTTTGTGCCCACATAGGCTAAAATTCCCTGCTTTGACGGCAGTATGTTAACCATGAATATTATCCATCCGCTCGATATGAAAAACAGCGCTATTCTAAGCAGCGTATCCTCATACCATGCCATATGAGGGAAGTTGTCCACCGATTCTCTGAGCAGATACCAGCCCACATTAGGCCCGTAAATACACAGAAGCACCGATATGCCCGCAAGCACAATCCCCATCACGACAAGGACTGCAGGTTTCTTTTTGAGCTGTCTTACCCACGCAAGTCTTTCTTTGGAGCAGTAAAAGCCCAGCAGGAAGAACGGGAAGTATGAAAACACTCTGCCAAGAGCCAGATAATCACCGAATTCCGATACCTGTCCTGCCACAAGAAACATCACAAGGCTCAGAGGCAGCAGCCATTTGAGCTTAATCATATCCTTTAAGAAAAACCTGTAAAAGAACAGTGCAAACAAAAACCACAGCGCAAACGGCGGTGACAGAAAAGTAAGGTGAGCGTTGCCGAAAAAGAAATATCTCACTCCGAAATAAATCACAGTAAACACCAGATACGGCCACATAAATGTTTTGAATGCCGTTTCTCTTGCTCTTTCGGGTTTTTTTGAAAAATACCCCGAAAGAAACATAAATGCCTGCATTACAAATACGTTGATTGTTATGTATATGAATCCTCCGAAGGTCGCCTGAGGAAATCCGCCTCCCAGATAAAGCTCCGAGTACAGATTGCCTGACATTTTGGTAAAATGCGACATCGGTATCGACAGCATCAGAATTCCTCTGAAGGTATCAAACATATAATCTCTCTGTTTTATCTCTCCCATATTATCTGCTCCATTCCAGAACGCATCTTACGGCTTTTTTCCAGCCCGCAAGAAGCTTCGTTCTCTTGTCCTGATCCATTGACGGTGTAAACTCTCTGTCTGTTTTGAGGTTTTCGATTATATCATCCGTATCGCTCCAGTAGCCTGCTGCAAGTCCTGCAAGATAGGCTGCTCCCAGCGAGGTTGTCTCTATACATTCAGGTCTCCTGACAGGCTTTGCTGTTATGTCGGCCTGAAACTGCATAAGAAAATTGTTGGCGCACGCGCCGCCGTCCACCTGAAGTGAAGAAAGCTCATAGCCTATATCCTCTTTCATTGCTTCAAGCAGGTCATTGGTCTGATAAGCCAGCGACTCCAATGTTGCTCTTGTCAGATGGCATTTGTCTGCGCCTCTTGTAAGCCCGAATATGGCGCCTCTTGCGTAAGGATCCCAGTAAGGCGCTCCAAGTCCCGCAAAGGCCGGCACTATATATACGCCGTTGGTATCGGGCACGCTCATGGCAAGCTTTTCTGACTCAGGCGAGCTGTCTATTATCTCAAGCTCGTCTCGAAGCCACTGCACAGCGGCTCCTGCCACAAACACCGAGCCCTCCAGTGCGTAACTGACTCTGCCGTCTATCCCCCACGCAACGGTGGTGATAAGTCCGTTTTTGGAATACACGGGAACCTCTCCTGTATTCATAAGCAGGAAGCACCCTGTGCCGTATGTATTCTTTGCCTGTCCTTTTTGGAAGCAGCCCTGTCCGAAAAGCGCAGACTGCTGATCTCCCGCAGCGCCTGCAATCTTAACAGGGCCTCCGAAAATATGATCGTCTGTCTCGCCGTACACAAGGCTTGACGGCACAGGCTCAGGCAGCATAGACACGGGGATATTAAGCTCGGAGAGTATGTCCTCGTCCCATTTCAGCTCTTTTATATTGAACATCATGGTTCGTGAGGCGTTGGAGTAATCTGTAACGTGCACTCTGCCTCCGGTAAGCTTCCATATAAGCCATGTTTCTATGGTGCCAAACAGCAGCTTTCCTGCCTCGGCCTTTGCTCTTGCGCCCTCCACATTGTCGAGTATCCATCTGAGCTTGCTTGCCGAAAAATACGCATCAACAGGGAGGCCTGTTTTGGCTCTGAAGGAAGGCTCAAGACCCTTTGCCTTGAGGCTGTCGCAGTACTCCGCCGTTCTCCTGCACTGCCACACAATCGCGTTATATACAGGCTCTCCTGTTTCTCTGTCCCAGACGACTGTTGTTTCTCTCTGGTTGGTAATGCCTATGGCCTCTATGTTTTCGTATGTGCAGTTTATCTTGTATAGCGCCTCCTGCGCCACACCTATCTGAGTTGACCATATCTCCATCGCATCGTGCTCAACCCAGCCAGCCCTGGGATAAATCTGCCTGAATTCTTTTTGGGCCACACTTGCCATCTCGCCTTTTTTGTTGTACAAAATACATCGGCAGCTGGTGGTGCCCTCATCAAGCGCCATTATATATTTTTCCATATTCTCTGCTCCTTACACAAATTCCGATAATATGTCGTTTGATATATCTATTCCGTCATAAGTCAGCTTAAAAACCTTTCCGTCATATTCTGCAAGCCCTGCAGCCTGCCATTCTGCTATATTGCTCTGCGCCTCCGGAAACATCTCAAACAGGTTTCTGCCGGTAAAGCGCCTGAACTCATCAAGATTTATCCCGGAAGCTTTGCGAAGTCCGGTAAATACAAACTCAGAAGCATTATCAAAGTCTGTATTGATATGAAATTCATCTGTGCAGCCCGAAAGCCTGAGGCAACTGCATCCGTCTGCAAGAATACTCTGTCCCGAAGCTCTGATGTATCTTTCCATACCGGCCGTATTCTGAAACCTCCTGCCCTTAAAATATGAGGCCGCGCCAAGCCCAAGGCCCAGATATTCCTGCATGGTCCAGTATTTGAGATTGTGCCGTGACATAAATCCCGACCTTGCAGCATTTGAGATTTCGTAATGCTCATAGCCTCTCATGGTGAGAAGCTCAGCCGCAGTTCTGTACATTTTTCTGTCGGTATCGTCAGGGATTTCTTCGAGGGTGCCGTCTGCATACATTTTGGCAAAAGGCGTGCCCTCTTCAATCTGCAGGCTGTAAAATGATATATGTTCGGGAGAAAGCTCCAGAATTTTTTCTAAAGTTTCCCGCCATATCCGCTCTGTGTGGCCGGGCACCGCAAACATCAGGTCTGTGTTTATATTGTCAAAGCCAAGCTCTCTTGCCAGTACGAAATTCTCCTCAAACTCTCTCACCGAATGAATCCTGCCGAGAGTTCTTAAAATATCATCGTTCATCGACTGAACACCGATGCTGAGCCTGTTGATGCCGCATTCTCTGCAGGCTGCAAGCTTATGTCTGTTCAAGGTGCCGGGGTTTGTCTCTATTGTGATTTCAGCAGAATCTGCAATATCAAAGCATTCTCTTGCGACATTCATAATCCGCTCTATATATTCAGGCTCCATTACAGACGGAGTACCCCCGCCTATAAATACCGTATCGACAATGTATTCATTTCCGTAAAGACTGCCATACAATCTGATTTCATCTGTTAAAGCCCTGACATATCTGCTTTGAATATCCGCATCTGCGTTTTCGAGGGACAGAAACCCGCAGTACCTGCATTTACATACGCAGAAAGGGATATGTATGTATATCCCCAGTTTTGCTCTGCCGTTATTTGTTGTCATCATATTTGAGCACTGCCGTAAACGCTTCCTGAGGAACCTCAACAGTACCGAACTGTCGCATTCTTTTCTTTCCTTCTTTTTGTTTTTCGAGCAGTTTTTTCTTTCTTGAGATATCGCCGCCGTAGCACTTGGCTATTACGTCTTTGCGGTATGCCTTAACAGTTTCTCTGGCTATTACGTCTTTGCCTATTGCGGCCTGAACAGGCACCTCAAACTGGTGTCTTGGTATTATCTCTTTTAGCTTCTCGCATACGAATTTGCCTCTGGCTCTCGCCTTTGACTCATGCACTATCATCGAGAACGCATCCACAAGCTCTTTGTTGAGCAGCACGTCAAGCTTGACCACGTTTGACTTCTCGTATCTGACAAATTCATAATCCAGCGAGCCGTAACCTCTCGTCTTGGATTTGAGGGCGTCAAAGAAATCATATATCACCTCGTTTAGCGGCATTTCGTAGTGCAGCAGCACTCTTGTCGGTGTGATGTATTCCATATGGAGAAGTCTGCCTCTCCTGTCCTGACAGATTTCCATTATGTTACCCACATACTCGTTGGGAATCATTATATCCGCTTTAACTATAGGCTCCTCGATGTGCTCTATTTCAAGCGGATCCGGCAGGTTTGTGGGGTTCTGAATAAACTCCTCTTTGCCGTTTTTGAGCACAACCTTGTATATTACGCTCGGCGATGTTGTTATTACCGCCAGATTGAATTCTCTTTCGAGTCTTTCGACTATGATTTCCATATGCAGAAGTCCGAGGAATCCGCATCTGAAGCCGTAGCCAAGAGCCGATGATGTTTCGGGCTCGAAGTTGAAGGCGGCATCATTTACCTGAAGCTTCTCCAGTGCATCCTTGACGTTTTCGTATTTTTCTCCCTCTGCAGGGTATATGCCGCAGTATACCATCGACTGGACTTTTTTGTAGCCCGGAAGAGGCCTGTCCGCAGGCGCGTCGTCTAATGTTATCGTATCTCCGACTCTGGCGTCTGCAACCTGCTTGATGCTGGCACAGATATAGCCTACCTCACCGGCTCTGAGCTCTCTGCAGGCAACAGGCGTAGGTGAATATGTTCCGACTTCCGTAACCTCATGCACCATGCCTGTATTCATCATTCGTATCATATCACCTTTTTTGACTCTGCCATCAAAAATCCTCGTATATATGATAACTCCTTTGTAATTGTCATAATATGAGTCAAAAATAAGGGCCTTGAGTCTGCCGCTTACATCTCCCTGCGGCGGTGGAACACGTTTTACAATCGTCTCTAAGACATCTTCGATTCCAAGTCCCGCTTTGGCCGATATGAGCGGAGCATCCTGCGCTTCTATTCCTATCATCTCCTCAATCTCATCCTTGACCTCATCGGGTCTTGCACTTGCAAGATCCATTTTGTTGAGTACCGGAATAATTTCAAGATTTTCGTCAAGGGCCAGATATACATTGGCAAGGGTCTGGGCCTCAACTCCCTGAGTTGCATCCACCACAAGCACCGCGCCCTCGCAGGCTGCAAGGCTTCTTGACACCTCGTATGTAAAGTCCACATGACCGGGTGTGTCAATCAGGTTGAAAATATATTCGTTGCCGTCCTTCGCCTTATATACAAGTCTTGAAGTCTGCAGCTTGATGGTGATGCCTCTTTCTCTTTCGAGATCCATATTGTCAAGGAACTGCTCCTTCATGTCACGCTCCGCCACAAGACCTGTTTTTTCTATCAGTCTGTCGGCAAGCGTGGACTTGCCGTGATCTATATGAGCTATAATGCTGAAATTTCTGATATACTTCTGATAAGAATTCATGTTTTCTCCTTTGTGTAATTACTTAACTAATATATTTTACCTAAAAACACCGGAAATATCAACACCAAAGAAATAAGCTTCTGTATCGCCGCTTTCGGATTTTTCCGCCGTAAATCCCAGCATACCGCCCTCGCCTGTTATTCTGAGGCACTGCCGGTCAACTGTCAGCATTCCCATTATGGCCAGCGTCAGAACCGCAATCACAAGCAGGCTTTTGAGTTTCCTGTATCCTGGCTTAATCTTTTTCTTTTTCATATATCACCTCTGCCAGTACTTTGCCTATGTAGCGCGCGGTGTTTTTGACCTCCGATATGTCGTTCTGGTTATTTCCTATTTCAAGCAGTATATGGTTGTTGCATACCCACTGGTTGAATTTGTATTCCTTTTGTATTATACGTCCCCCAAAGCCGCTGTACATTTCCTCCGCTTTGACATTGACTGCTCTGGCATATGACAGAAGCTTCGTGTAATTGTCGCAGGCGGAGCCTACCACAAGGCTGTATGTTGCCACCGTATCGTCTCCTATTTTGACTGTAGCGCCCTTGTTGCCCAAATAGGCCGCCGCATCTCTGTGCAGATCTATAACGTATTTGGCCGTAGGATATTTTTTCATAAGCCTCTGGATTGTTTCAAGGGATCTGGCATATGACTCATTGTATGAAGGTCTGTCGTGCATGGTTTTGTCATGAATCACATTGATGCCTGCCTCTTCCATAACGCTCTCCATTACATCTCCCACTTCTCTTACTGTGTTTTTTTCACCCTCTTTGTGGAAGTTGCCCGATGTGGACGGCCTGTAGCTTTCGCTTGCGTGAGTGTGATATATGATTACAAGAGGATCTCCGTCTGAAAGCATTTTGCTTTTATCCTTTTTGCTTTTTGTTTTACTTTTCTCTCCGCTGCTTTTTTTATTATCCTCATCTGATGCCGCAGAGGTTTTTTCGGCGGCTGTGCCGGTCCGGTCTGCCGCTTCCATAGTTGAAAACACGCTGCTCATACACATTATACCAAGCTGACTTTCCGTAAGCTTTGCTTCTTTTTCTTTTTTCTCCCATGATACGTTCACAAGAAGTACGGCAGTAATTACAAATACAATCACCGCCAGCACTGCTGCCTGTCGTTTTTTCATTGCTTTTCCTCCAATATATTCTCATAAGAATATATGCCGGGATGAAGCGCAATATTAATTCCGTTTGCAATTATATCTGAAAAATCCTTGATAATCCGGTCTATGTCCGTAGATGTCACTATCATATCCATATCCCTGTTTCGGAAATACTCCTCCGCCTGCCTGTCGTCCATCGCCTCAAGTATCAGGGTCTTCGAGTCTATAACCGTAGGAACTCCTATTGATACAACCTTGGCTCCCACAGTATCCTTTGAGAGCTCTGTTCTGGTATTTCCCATGCCTCCTCCGGGATATATCACCGTATCGTTTATCTGTATGGTGCTGCTTACTCTTTTAATGTCCCTTGCGGCAAGCGAGTCTACGGCAACAATAACATCGGGTTTTGCTATCTCCGCTGTTTTTCTGATGATTTCCGCTGTTTCAATCCCTGTTGTACCCGTCACTCCGGGGGCTATGCCGCTGACGCACGCCATTTCATCATCACCGTCCGCATTATATGCTGCAAACAGGTGTCTTGTTATGTCAACCTTCTGCAGCGCCCTTGGTCCCAGTGCGTCGGGAGTCACCTGTATATTGCCAAGCCCTGCAACAAGCACCTTTAGATCATATGAAAACGGTATTATTTTTGCAAGCTCTGCGGCAAGAGCCTTCGATGCTCTTTTTTTGATTTCGTTCCTGCCTGAAAGCAGCGAGTCAAGCTCTATTGTCACATATCTGCCGCATGGTTTTTCAAGGAGCCTTGCGCCTGTTTCGTTTTCGATAATTATTTCGGTTGCACATATATCCTCTCCGTAGCTTCGTTTTGTCACAGTAATACCTTCAATATCGCTTTTGCCGCAGGCTTCCTCATACATCTGCCTGTTTTCAACGGCAAGATCTGTCCTGAACCTCATAAATTCAAATCACCTCTACCCTGAACGTTATCGCACCTTGCATGCGATATATGGAAACTTTTTATTACTTTCCCCCTGATTTTTCTTTTTTATTCATTCTTAAAGGTTCAGGAACAAATATAGCAGAGTTAATGTTTTAAGGGATATCGCTTAAAATCCCCTGCTGCACAGCAAACCGCCCTGTTCAGGGAATTATACACTTCTTTCTGTTTTATCCCATAACAAAACAGCCGATCCAAATCAAACCGACTGTTTAAATCCACCTTAATCAAGGTAATTAGTATCTATAGTATCTATAACTTCTCTATCTCTTCTGCAGGCAATCCCGACACCTTAACTATGGTATTTATATCAATGCCCTCAGCCTTCATGGCCTTCGCCATCTCAGTCTTCTCTGCTGCTCTGCCGGAAGCCTCACCCTCAGATCTGCCTTGTTCAAGACCTTCCTCTCTGGCATAGTAAAGCTCACTGGCACGGGTATGCTCTGCCAG
>CAVJEY010000053.1:10099-12245 GCA_963648745.1 Christensenellaceae bacterium Phil1 | reverse complement strand
GCTACAAAGGCAAGACTATGATTTTTTCGGCAATAATAAAATCCAAAGGCATAGAGGGCAGAGACAGATTTGTTGCCGGCCGGCCTCTTATGACCTGCTGCGCGGAGGATATAGAATTTGCGGGTATGCGCTGCATAGCGGAATGCGATGATGAGATAGTCCACAACAAATGGGCAAGAATAGAAGGCACAGTGTATGTCGCCTCAAACAAAAAAGACGATCAGAGAGTGCCTGTAATACATGTGAGCGGCATCGAATACAGGGATATGCCCGATAATGTTCTGGCAACCTTTTATTAGAGTATGGCAAAACCCCCGGCGCACAAATGTGCAGAGCGTTTTGCGTTGATTCGTCATTTTCCCCGGCATATTTACTGATTAAATGATGTTTTTTCTAAAAGTGATATAAAATTTTGACATTGTCTTAAAATTGTCGGTTAAAAAAATGGCGAACAGGGGTATAATTTAGTTAAAGCAAGTAATATTTTTAAGTATTATGCTGTAATGATGGGAGGAAGAGAAATGGGAATTAAACAAAGTTTAACAGAAGCAGGGCTTATGAAAGCTTACGACATCCTGGCAAAAAACCCTAAAAAAAATCTGCTCAGGGCTGCGCAGGTTGCAGAAAAGCTTGACCTGGGAGGGTCTTTCAAGGGTCAGATCGGGGCATTCAAGGAAATGGCCGCACATCCTGACAACAACTGGAACCAGCTTTTGACGGGACTGTTTGATGAGATCGATGAAGGCGTACTAAAAGCAACCTACAGGAATTTTTTCCTTAACGGTTCACTTCTGAGCGGCAAAACAGCCAAGGAAATGAGAGAAAAATACAACTGCAATATTCCTTGGGCAATACTTCTTGACCCGACATCGGCATGCAATCTGCACTGCACAGGCTGCTGGGCGGCACAGTACGGCAACAGGCTGAATCTGTCATTTGAGGAGCTTGACAGCATCATAACGCAGGGCAAGGAAATGGGCGTATATGTATATCTTTATTCCGGCGGAGAGCCGCTTGTGCGCAAGGACGACATAATCAGGCTGTGCGAAAAACACCCTGACTGTCAGTTTACCTGCTTTACCAACGGTACGCTGATAGACGAAAAATTTGCGGATGATATGCTGAGAGTAAAAAACTTCATTCCTGCCATAAGTGTTGAGGGCTTTGAAGAGGATACGGATTTCAGGAGAGGCGACGGTACCTTTGGCAAGGTTGAAAAAGCAATGAGCATACTCAAGACCAAAAAACTTCCGTTTGGAATTTCCTGCTGCTATACCAGCAGGAACTACAAGACAATAGGTTCGGAGGAATACTATGATCAGATGATTGCGTGGGGCGCTAAATTCTGCTGGTTCTTCACCTATATGCCTGTAGGTGTTGATGCGGTGCCGGAGCTTATGGTTACAGACGAACAGAGGGAATACATGTATCACAAGGTAAGAGAGTTCAGAAAAACAAAGCCTCTGTTTACAATAGATTTCTGGAATGACGGCGAGTATGTCAAAGGCTGTATTGCAGGAGGACGTTCATATTTTCACATCAATGCCAACGGCGATATAGAGCCTTGCGCGTTCATACATTATTCTGATTCCAACATAAGAGAAAAAACTCTGCTCGAAGCACTGCAGTCCCTGCTGTTTATGTGCTATCACAGAGAGCAGCCGTTCTGCAAAAATTACCTGAGGCCTTGTCCGCTGCTGGATAATCAGCATGCACTTGAGAATATGGTCAGAGAATCGGGAGCGTATTCCACAGATCTGGCGCACCCTGAAGATGTTTCGGAGCTTACCGCCAAATGTATTCCTGTTGCGGACATATGGGAGCAGACCGCAAACAGAATCTGGGAGCACGATCATCCGGGAGAGCCTGTTAAGTAGAAAAATTCAATCAGAAGCCCTGACCGGTGTGCGGGTTTTGCAGAAAACTTTTTAAGAGAACAAATATATATTGGAACTGGGAATGTATATATGATATAATTAAGGGACACATAACGTGTCCTTTATTATTGAGCAAAGGAGAATTACGATGGAACCTAAATACAGGCGGGTACTTTTGAAAATCAGCGGCGAGGCGCTTGCAGGAGCGAACAGAACAGGACTTAATGACGATATGCTGCAGTCGGTTGCGGAGCAGGTCAAAGAAGTCT
>CAVJEY010000053.1:0-9934 GCA_963648745.1 Christensenellaceae bacterium Phil1 | reverse complement strand
CCAGAGTGCAGACGGCAATAGAGATGATACAGATTGCAGAGCCTTATGTCAGAAGGCGAGCCATCAAAGAGCTTGAAGACGGCAATGTGGTAATCTTCGGTGCAGGGACAGGCAACCCGTTCTTTTCAACGGATACAGCAGCAGCACTCAGAGCGGCTGAGATTGAGGCAGAGGTTATACTTCTTGCCAAAAAAGTGGACGCGGTTTATTCGGATGACCCCGAAACCAACCCTGATGCAGTTAAATTCGACAGACTTACACACAAAGAGGTTCTCGAAAAAGAACTCAAAGTCATGGATTCAACCGCAGCATCACTTTGTATGGACAACGGTATCAAAATCCATGTATTCGGCATTGCAGGCAAAGGCAATGTGCTCAGAGCAGTATACGGAGAAGCAATAGGAACACTTGTAGAATAACAGATATTTGGAGGTAAAATATGAGTGCGGACGTACAAAAAAACCTTGAAGAGAAGATAAGCAAGAGCATAGAAGTTCTAAAAGAAAAACTGAACTCGGTCAGAGCGGGCAGAGCCAATCCTGCACTGCTGGATCAGGTGCAGGCAGAATGCTACGGCAGCACAATGCCTATCAAAAATATAGCCAACATATCGGCGCCTGACCCAAGGACAATCGCTGTAATACCTTTTGACCCTTCGACAGTCAAAGACATCGAAAAAGCGATAATGGCAGCCAACCTGGGCTTCAACCCGTCAAACGACGGCAAGACAATCAGACTTGTGATTCCGCCTCTTACAGAGGAACGCCGTAAGGAAATCACCAAAACAGTCAAAAAAATGGGAGAAGAAGACAAGGTTGCAATAAGAAATCTCAGAAGAGATGCAAACGATGAGCTCAAAAAACAGGAAAAAGCAGGAGAGCTTACAGAAGATGATCTCAAGGCAGAGCTTGAAGATGTTCAGAAAAAAATCGACAAGGCTGTCAAAGACATCGATGATATCGTAGGCAAAAAAGAAAAAGAAATTATGGAAGTTTAATAACCTGTAGTGTGGCTCGTGCAAACGGCCACACTACTTGTATGAGGTGGATATGCTTGACACAACACGTATGCCCCGCCATGTCGCCGTTATAATGGACGGCAACGGCAGATGGGCCAGACAGAGAAAACTGCCCCGGTTTGCAGGGCATAATGCAGGTATGAAATCCATGAAAGAAATCGTAAGGCGCTCATCAGATCTTGGAATCGGGCATCTTACGGTATATGCCTTCTCGACAGAGAACTGGAAGCGTTCGGTGGAGGAGGTTTCGGGGATTTTCAGACTGCTTGTAATATATATTGACAAAGATCTCAAAGAGCTTCATCAGAACAATGTCAGAATAAAAATTCTGGGAGATTATTCAAAGCTCCCGGCAGAGGCCAGAGACAGACTCCAAAAAGCTCTGGAGCTTACATCGTCAAATACGGGGCTTCAGTTTAACATAGCGCTTAACTACGGCGGCAGAGAGGAAATCTTAAGAGCCGTGAAATCACTTGCGGCCGGAGTGCAGGAGGGGGCATTATCGCCTGAGGATATAGATTATGATATGATTTCCTCGCAGCTTTATACAGGCATATATGATGTTCCGGATCCGGAGGTTGTAATCAGAACCAGCGGAGAGAAGAGACTTTCAAACTTCCTGCTGTGGCAGGCGGC
Organism: Christensenellaceae bacterium Phil1; assembly: GCA_963648745.1. Lineage (GTDB taxonomy): Bacteria > Bacillota > Clostridia > Peptostreptococcales > Anaerovoracaceae > UMGS973. The sequence goes on along the minus strand of CAVJEY010000053.1, from coordinate 8,280 downwards.
ATACAGTGAATTTGTGTTTACCGATGTGCTGTGGCCTGACTTCACACCGGAGGAATACGAAAAATGTCTTGAAGAATTTCAGCACAGAGACAGGCGTTTCGGAGGTAGATAGATGAAAACAAGAATACTTGCAGGGCTGGCAATGCTGCCTCTGCTTCTGATAATATATTTTGGCGGGTGGATTCTGTGGGTCTGCTGCCTTGCAATAGGAATAATGGCGATTTATGAATTTTACAGAGGCTTTCGGGCGATGGATATACATCCGAGCCTTCCAATAGGCATCGGGGGCGCGGTGCTTTTGTATGTCATAAATCTTGCGGCGTGTGGCGGACACCTTGGAGCCAACCTTGACTATCACTGGTTTATGGTATGGTTCTTTGCCTGCGTCATAGCCTCGCTTCTTTATCTTTTCAGGATTGAGGAAAGAAAGCTTGAGGACGGACTGGTTACACTGACGGGACTTTTTTATGTGGTATTTTTCTCGTTTCACATCACAATGACAGACCAGCTTGCAGATTACAGAATACTTGTATGGCTTGTATTTATTACTGCATTCGGTACCGATATATTTGCATACTTCGCAGGTGTAACCTTAGGCAGACACAAGCTCTGTCCCAAGATAAGCCCAAAAAAAAGCATAGAAGGCTCTGTCGGCGGCATGCTCGGAAGCGTGGTGCTCTGCCTTGTATTCAGCCTGATATTTGCAAAGGAGCTGATGCTTCACTGCATCATAATCGGCATCTTAGGAGGGGCAATTTCACAGTTTGGGGATCTGACCGCGTCTATATTCAAAAGAAAAATGGGCATCAAGGACTACGGCAACCTGATACCGGGGCATGGCGGTATCATGGACAGATTTGACAGTGTGCTTTTTACAGGTCCCATGGTTTATTATTACATAATCCTTGTTATACTGCAGGTGTAGATATATGAAAAAAATAGCGATACTCGGCTCTACAGGCTCCATAGGAACACAGGCTCTTGATATAATCGGGAGAAACCCCGACAGATTTAAGGTTGCAGCGCTTACCTGCTGCAGCAGCACAGATAAGCTCAGAGAGCAGATTGCGGAATTCTCACCTGAGATTGCAGTGACAGGCAGGAAAGAAGACAGAGACAGACTCGCTGAGGAATTTCCTGACACAGAAATAATGTGGGGTACTGACGGCCTCATAGCGGCAGCCTGCTGTGACTGCGACATGGTGTTAAACTCGCTTCTTGGAATATCAGGTCTTGTCCCTACATATCATGCAATCAGAGCAGGCAGAGATATAGCCCTTGCCAACAAGGAAACCCTTGTGACAGGAGGGCAGCTCATAATGTCAGAGGCAGCAAAGCATGGCGTTAGAATCCTGCCTGTTGACAGTGAGCACAGCGCCATATTTCAGTGCCTGCAGGGGAATTCGGGCAGCAGAATCAGCCGTATACTGCTGACAGCATCAGGCGGGCCGTTCAGAGGATATACCGCAGAGCAGCTGGCAGAGGTAACGCTGCAGCAGGCGCTCAGACATCCCAGATGGAATATGGGCAGCAAAATTACAATCGACTCTGCCACAATGATGAACAAGGGCTTTGAAGTGATTGAGGCCAGATGGCTTTTTGATGTTTCACCGGAGCAGATACAGGTGCTGGTGCATCCTCAGAGCATAGTTCACTCCATGGTGGAGTTTGAAGACACTTCGGTTATGGCACAGCTGGGGCTTCCGGATATGAGAGTGCCTATAGGCTATGCATTTTCGTATCCTGACAGACTGGAATATGATTTCCCGCACCTCGATTTATTTGAAGCCGGACAGCTTACATTTGAAAAACCGGATACGGAAGTGTTCAGATGCATCGGCTTTGCCTATGATGCGCTGAAGGCGGGAGGCAGCTATCCTGTCGTGCTGAACGGCGCCAATGAGGTTCTGGTCAGTCTGTTTTTACAAAGCAGAATTAAATTTACGGACATACAAAATACACTTGAGGAAGTGCTTAATCGTCACAATCCTGAGTATAATATAGATTTAGAAGGCATATTAGAGACTGACAGAGCGGCAAGAAATGCCGTAATAAATATTTTACAGGGGTAACAGATGACAGTAATTTATGCAATAGTAATATTTCTGCTGCTTATATTTGTCCACGAGTTCGGGCACTTCATAGCAGCAAAGCTTTGTAATGTCAAGGTAAACGAATTTGCCTTGGGCATGGGACCTGCAATATTCAAAAAGCAGGGCAAAGAAACCCTCTACGCGCTGCGCATAATACCAATAGGCGGCTACTGCGCAATGGAGGGAGAGGACGAGGACTCAGATGATGAGCGCGCGCTGAACAAAAAAAACGGCTGGCAGAAATTTTTTGTTTTCGTTGCGGGAGCGACGATGAACGCAGTCCTCGCACTTGTTATAATGATAATAATTGCGCTGGTATCAGGCAGTGCAACCACCACCATAGGCAGCGTTACGGAGGGTATGCCTGCAGAGGCTGCGGGAATTAAACCCGGTGACACCATAGTGGCAGTAGACAATGTGCCGGTTAAGGACTGGCAGCAGATAATAACAGCGATTACCGAAACAAAAAACGAAGAAATAACCCTTACGGTAGACCGAGACGGCGTTACTGAGGATATACCTGTGGCCGTATACTATGACAGGCAGGAAAAACGCAACAAGCTGGGAATAACCACGCAGGCTGTTCACAGTCCTGTCAAAGCGGCCGTAAACGGAGCCAGGGGCACATGGTCTATGGGAGTAACCATGGTTAAAATCATAGGCCAGATGTTTACCGGAGATGTGGCGGTCAGGGAGCTTTCGGGACCTGTGGGCATTGTAACCATTGTAAACGAAACCTCCAAAATGGGATTTATTTACGTTGCCTATCTGACGGCTCTCATATCACTGAATCTTGCAATAATGAACCTGCTGCCGTTCCCTGCCCTTGACGGAGGCAGAGTGCTGTTTCTGGTGATAAGAAAAATAACGGGGAAGCGCGTTACGGACGAGATGGAGGGCAAATTCCATTTTGCGGGTCTGATACTGCTGTTTGCGCTGATGATATATGTGACCTTTAACGATATAGGAAGGATAATATCATGATGAAAACAAAAGTAAACTGCGGCGGCGTTGAAATAGGCGGAGATGCCCCTGTTTCGATACAGTCGATGACAAACACCAAAACCGCGGATGCCGAGGCGACGATAGCGCAGTGCCGCCGCCTAATGGACGCAGGCTGTGATATAATACGGATTACGGTTAATACGAAGGAAGCAGCGGAGGGCTTTGCAAAGGTAAGAAAAAAAATCGACGCACCTCTGGTTGCTGATATACATTTTGATTACACACTTGCTCTTGCGGCCGTAAACGCGGGAGCGGACAAGATAAGAATCAACCCGGGAAATATAGGCGATACGGACAGGGTAAGACAGGTGGTAAGGGCCTGCTCCAAAGCCGGAATCCCTATCAGAGTGGGAGTCAACTCAGGGTCCCTCGAAAAAGAAATTCTTGCAAAATACGGCGGAGTATGCGCTGCAGGTCTTGCGGAGAGCGCAATTAAAAATGCCGGAATTCTGGAGCACCTCGGATTTAATGATATTGTCCTTTCGCTCAAGGCTTCCGATGTGAAAATGAACAACGAAGCCTATCGCATTGCAGACAGGAAGTCCTCATATCCTCTGCATATAGGTGTGACAGAGGCAGGTACGGTGAGCAGCGGAATCGTCAAATCCTCAATAGGCATAGGCTCTCTGCTGCTTGACGGCATAGGCAACACCATGAGAGTGTCGCTTACGGCAGACCCGGTGCGGGAGGTTGCTGCAGCAAAAGAAATCCTCAAGGCTCTTGATTTAAGAGAGGGCGCAATCGAAATCGTATCCTGTCCGACCTGCGGCAGGACAGAGGTTGACCTTGAAAAAATCGCTTCCGAAATAGAAACAAGGCTTTCGGCGCTTGAAAAAACCAGGGCAGGAGGCCCAAAACTCAAAGTGGCGGTTATGGGATGCGCCGTAAACGGCCCCGGAGAAGCCGGAGAGGCAGACATCGGAGTTGCCTGCGGCAGAGGCGAAGCTCTCATATTCCGCAGAGGCGAAATAATCAAAAAAGTTAAAGAAAGCGAAATAACAGAAGAAACAGTAAGGATGGTTATGAACTATGAAAACCTATAGAGCATCACATATGATAAAAATGGACGACCTGAATCATCACAAAAACCTGTATGCCGGCAGAGGCATAGAGTGGATGGTTGAAGCCTCATTTATAGCAGCGGCGGCAGAAACAGGCGACAGGCACGGGCTGCTGTTCAAAAACTGCCATAAATTCGAGTTCAACAAATCAGTTGAACCCGGCGAGATAATCAGCTACTGCAGCACGCTTGTAAGATGCGGCAGGACAAGCATTACAATCCACGTTGACCTCATTTCAGAGGAAACAGGCGAAATCAAAGCAACCGGATATACCACATTTGTAACAGTTGTTGCAAACACCCATGACAAAAGAGTGCATGGAATAGTTTTGGACGATACGGACGACCCGAAGGAACTTGAATGGAGAGCCGAAGCAGACAGCTTCTTCGGCAGATAGCGCAGAATATGAAAAACCTTATTGAAAACAGCATCAGCTGGGAAAGGCTGGGCAGACACCCCAAAAGTGAATACGGATTTTCAATAGAGAGAGCCGTTATGTCAAGGGAGACAGCAACTCTTACCATAGACATAAGGGCTAATTTTGTTATGCCGTATGAAGACGTGCTCAAAATCAGAGCCATAGTCAGAAATGAAGTGCCTGCGCTGAATGACGTCAGGCTGAATTTCATATATGACAGTGTGATTCAGACAAAAGAAGAAATCATAAGGCATTTCATAGAGCATATGATAGCCATAGTAAACGGTAAATACCACGGTATGACCAAGACCATAGTTACCGATGAATTTGAACTGTCGGAGGATATGCTGAACATATTTGCAGTGGGACAGACAATGTGCGAACAGCTCAACAGAGAACTCGGACATGTGTTTGAACAGCTGCTTTCGGATAATTTCGGAATAAACTGCTCTGTTTCGTTTCTAAATCATCAGGAAAGATACGAGGAGAGCGTCAACGATATATGCTGCATAGAGGCGGAAGCTGTCAGAAAAGCTGCGGAAGCTCCTCCAAAGCCCAAAAAACCGGCTGCAGAAAAATCCTCCTATGGTGGAGGCTTCAGAAGAAAACCCAGAGAAAAAGACGTTGCAGAGGGCAACAGAATTATGGGAAAACCCATTCACTCAGAAACAGTGCCTATGCCTGAAGTCACACAGGAAAGCGGCGAGGTTACCATAGAGGGCATAGTGTTCAAACTTTCTGACAGGACCATCAGAGAGGGTCTTAAGCTTGTAACCATACTTGTCACAGACAGAAGAACCACACTATGTGTCAAGTGCTTTGTGCCGGACGAAAAAGCCGCAGAGCTTGCAGAGCATCTGACATCAGGAACCTTTGTCAAAATCAGAGGTATGGCAGAGTGGGACACATATGACAATGTCACTGTGGTTAAGGCTAAGGATATACAAAAAGGCGAAATCAGAGAAAGACAGGATACCGCAGATGAGGGCAGGCGCGTAGAGCTTCATATCCATACGAAGATGAGCGCAATGGACGGCCTCAATGATGCGGGAGAAATTGTAAAGCAGGCCATCAAATGGGGACATCCTGCAATAGCCATAACAGACCATGGCGTTGTTCAGTCTTTCCCTGATGCGGCCAGGGCTGCAGGTGACAAAATCAAAGTCATATACGGAATGGAGGGCTATCTGCTTGATGATACCGGTCTCATAGACGAGGAGGGCAATATAGACTACAAGGCGAGGGGTACATATCATATCATTCTTCTTGCAAGGACGCAGGAAGGATTGAAAAACATATACAGACTTGTATCTCTTTCACACCTCAGATATTTTTACAGAAGACCGAGAATACCAAGATCAATCCTTGAAAAATACAGAGAGGGAATAATCGTGGGAGCAGCCTGCGAGGCCGGAGAGGTGTACTGCGGTTTCAAGCAGGGCAAATCCGATGATGAAATCAGAGAGATAGCAAGGTTTTATGACTACCTTGAAATCCAGCCCCTCATAAACAACAGATATCTGGTTGAGGATGTAAAAATATTTCCCGACAACGAGGCTCTCAAAGATGTCAACCGCCGCATTATAGCCATAGCGGACAGCCTTGGCAGGAAAGTGTGCGCAACCACAGACTCCCACTATACAAATCCCGAGGATGCCATATACAGAAACATACTGTTTGCGGGACAGGGCTACAAAGACGCCGAAAGCGGCGAAGGGCTGTATTTCAGAACCACTGATGAGATGCTTGAGGAGTTTTCATACCTTGGAGCAGACAGGGCAAAAGAAGTTGTAATAACCAACACCAATGCTGTTGCAGACAGTATAGACGACGGAATACTGCCCGTACCAAAGGGTAAATTTCCGCCCCATATAGACGGTGCGGAGGAAACTCTGCGCGAGGCCTGCGCCAGGAGACTGCGCGAGGTTTACGGTGACAATGTCGATCCTAAAATACAGACAAGACTTGACAAAGAGCTTAACTCAATAATAGGGAACGGATACGCGGTAATGTATGTGTCTGCGCAGATGCTTGTAAACAAATCGCTGGAGGATGGGTACCTTGTAGGCTCGCGAGGCTCGGTAGGCTCCTCTTTTGCGGCGACCATGGCGGGAATTACGGAGGTAAACCCCCTGCCTCCTCATTATGTATGCCCGAAGTGCAAACATCTTGAGTGGGGAGACAACGCCGAATATGACTGCGGTGTTGATATGCCCGAAAAAATGTGCCCTGAGTGCGGCACTCTGATGGATCAGCTGGGATTTACGATTCCGTTTGAAACCTTCCTCGGATTTGAAGGCGACAAGGAGCCTGATATAGACCTTAACTTTGCAGGCGAATATCAGGCAACAGCTCACAGATTTGTAGGAGATATATTCGGAGAAAAAAACGTTTTCAAGGCGGGTACCGTAGGCACCGTAGCCGAAAAAACAGCCTTTGGCTTTGTGAAGAAATTTTATGACGAAAGAGAAATAGACGTAAGCAAATTCGAGGTCGAAAGACTTGCCGCCGGCTGCACCGGTGTCAAGAGGACGACAGGCCAGCATCCGGGAGGAATAATAATAGTTCCCGACGACCATGAGATTTACGAATTCTGCCCTGTGCAGCACCCGGCCAATGATACGACCACAGATATAGTTACAACACACTTTGATTACCACAAGATAGATCAGAACCTGCTCAAGCTTGATATACTCGGACACGATGTGCCGTCAATGATAAGGCATCTGCAGGACATGACAGGAGTGGATCCTCTAAAAGTAAAACTCAAGGACGAAAAAGTAAACAGCATATTCCTAAACTGCGATGCGCTTGATATTAAAGATCCGGATTACAGGTTTGTTCACGGCAGCTTCGGAATACCCGAATTCGGAACCAAATTCACAAGGCAGATGCTTGATGACACCAAACCGTCAAGATTCGGCGATCTGGTACGAATTTCAGGCTTCTCCCACGGTACCGACGTATGGATAAACAACGCGCAGGAGTTTATCAAAAACGGCGATACGACTATCAAAGACGCTATTTCGACCAGAGACGACATTATGAACTACCTCATATTAAAAGGCCTGCCGAACAAAGAAGCTTTTAATATCATGGAAAAAGTAAGAAAAGGCAAAGGCGTTACCGAGGAGCGTGTGCAGCTTATGAAGGAAAACAATGTGCCGGACTGGTACATAGAGTCATGCCGGCGCATCAAATATATGTTCCCGCGGGCTCATGCGGTTGCCTATGTTATGATGTCCTACAGAATTGCATGGTTCAAGGTGTACTATCCTGTGCCGTTTTACGCGGCGTATTTTACCACTAAGGTTGCTGATTTCAATTCAGAGGTTATACTCAAAGGGTCGGGAGCCATACTTGCAAGGATAGATGAAATACTTGCAAAAGGTAAGAATGCGACCAAAAAAGAAGAGGATGAAATGACTGTTCTTGAGGTTGCATATGAAATGTACAGCAGGGGCTATGAATTTGAGACGATTAATTTCGGAGTATCAGACGGAGCCAAGTTTTATGAGCATGAGGGCAGAGTGCTGCTGCCGTTTATGGCGGTTTCGGGAATAGGTGAAACCGCAGCAAGAGCTTTGGCTGATGAATGCAGGATAAGACCGTTTGAAACAATAGAGGAGTTAAAAAGCAGGACAAGAATTTCAAATACAAATGTCGAAAGCCTCAAAGCCATGGGAGTTCTTGACGGAATGCC
>CAVJEY010000052.1:0-12298 GCA_963648745.1 Christensenellaceae bacterium Phil1 | reverse complement strand
CCTGCTGAAAATGATAAAATATACAGCAGGGAAACCGTTCAAAGCGGTTCGAAAATTGTTAGGTTTTGATAAAACCGCCAAATTTCCGGCTTGGCGGTTTTATCTTTTGTGGTTATCCCTCTGAATGACTAATCCGATAACCATAAGTATGATGACCAGAATTTCATAATTTAGTAAAAACGTCAGGCAATCAGGTCCGGCGTTTTTATTATACAATTTTTTCAGATTACCTCTTGACACATAATATTATGCGTTGTATAGTATTATGTGAAAGGGGGTATTTATATATATGTTAAACCCGCAGATGAAACGAGGACTTCTTGAGGTGTGCGTTCTGTCGGCGCTCAGCAGAGAGGGCTCCTACGGATACAAGATTATCAAGGATATATCAGACTGTATCGAGATATCCGAATCGACACTGTATCCTATACTTAAACGACTTGAGGGCTCCGGAATGGTTACAGTCCATTCGGTGGAGCACAACGGCAGACTGCGCAAGATTTATGAAATCACAGACAAAGGACGAAGCCAGATTGATGATTTCATAGATGACTGGCATGAGATTGAAGCAGTATATGAATATATAAAGGAGGGAAAGGGACGTGAATAAGGAGATGTTTTTAGAAGCACTGGAGGACAGACTGTTCCAGCTGCCTGACGAAGAAAAGAAACAGCAGGTGGATTATTACAGAGAAGTGCTTGAGGATAAGATAGAGGACGGTATGAGCGAAGAAGAAGCCGTTGCAAGCTTTGGCGATATTGATACGCTGGCAGATGACATACTTCAGGACACACCCCTTACCACACTGGTTAAAACAAAGGTAAAGCCCAAAAAAGGCTGGACACCGGCGGCAATAGTTCTGGTAGTTGTCGGATCGCCCATATGGGTGCCGATTGCAATTGCAGTGCTTGCGGTTGTAATTTCAATCTTTGCAGTATGCTGGGCAGTTATAGTCAGTATATTTGCAGCGGTGCTTTCCATAGGAATCGGCGGGATATATCTGATTGTTAAAGGTTTTACCCTTGCAGGAACGGGATTTTCCTATATACTGCTGACAATCGGAAGCGGAATTACGCTGGCAGGACTGTGCCTGTTTGCATGGCTGGGCGCAAGAATGCTTGTAATCTGGATGGTTCAGTTTACTAAATGGCTTGCAAGAGAAATCAAAGGAATATTCATCAAAAAGGGGGGACCATTAAAATGAAAAAAAGCACAAAGATAATTCTGCTTACAGCGACAGGCCTTGTGGCCTTTGGAATAGTACTTACCGTTGCAGGCGTTATAGCGGGAGCCTCATTTAAGGAAATATATCACGGCGGCCTGTGGGATAAGGTATATTATGAAGAGGAATACGACAACAGCTTCAAAAGCAGCGGAGTTTATGAGGTTGACAGTGAGGACATAGACAAAATCAGCATAGACTGGGTATCGGGAGATATTGATATAGTGCCTTATGACGGTGACAATATCGTTATGGAGGAAACTGCCCGCAAGGAAATCACAGACGAAAACTGTCTGAGATACAGAGTAAAGGACGGAGAGCTTTCGATTAACTATACAACAGGCAAGGTTGCCGTAAAATTTGGCGACACAGGTGATGACATCAACAAGAGACTTCAGGTAAAGGTTCCTAAAGAGCTTGCAGACAGCCTCAAGAGCCTCAGTGTTGACAGCGTATCATCGGATATTACCGCAGACGGTTTTGCAATCGACAGTATGTATGTGGATGTTACTTCGGGAAATACCAAGCTTTCGGATATGAAAGTAAAGCATTTTGAAATTGATATGATATCGGGAGATCTGGAAGCTGCATTCATAGAATGTCCTAAGGAGCTTGATGTAGACAGCACATCGGGGGACAGCACCGTTTACCTGCCGGAGGACAGCGGATTTACGCTGGAATTTGATGGCGTATCGGGAGAGTTCATAACAGAATTTTCACCTCTCAGAAACTCAGATGATGATTATGTTGTAGGTGACGGCAAAAACAGCTTCAGTGTTGATACGACCGGCGGCGATTTCACAGTGAAAATAGCCCGGACAGCAAATATATAAAGTTTTTGTAGCAGTTGATACAAATCTGCTATGTTTTTATATGATTATCACAGCAAGTTTGTAAAAATATACGCTTCATGTATAAATTTCAGTACAAAAACATCTAAAAAACTTTACTTTTCAGATGAAACTAGTATAATTGATGTATGCCTTTTTTTGTATAATACTTTATTATTAGATTAAAAAAGACATACAGGTTATTGTGCCGCATCATAAAGCGGCATTATTGACGTAAAATAAATTTTAGGAGGAGTAAAAAATGAAAAAGAAAATCGCTCTTATTTTATCAGCAGTGATGATCCTTGCATTGGCTTTCAGCGTTACAGGCTGCGGCGGCGGCTCAGATGCAGAAGGCGTTAATGTAGAAGGCGATACTATCAAAATCGGTGTGTTTGAGCCTACAACAGGTGAAAACGGCGGCGGCGGAATGCAGGAGGTTCTCGGCATCCGTTATGCAAACCAGCTTTACCCTACAGTAGAGGTTGGCGGCACAACTTACAATATCGAATTAGTGGAAGTGGACAACCAGTCAGACAAGACAGCGGCTGTAACAGCAGCTCAGCAGCTTATCAGTGACGGAGTTGTAGGCGTTCTCGGTTCATACGGCTCAGGCGTTTCAATCGCAGCCGGAGATACATTCAAGAGTGCTGCAGTTCCTGCAATCGGATGCTCATGCACAAATCCACAGGTTACATCAGACAACGAATTCTATTTCAGAGTCTGCTTCCTTGACCCGTTCCAGGGTACTGTAATGGCTAACTATGCAGCAGATCAGGGATACACCAAGGCTGCAGTTATCGCTCAGAACGGCGACGACTACTCAACAGGCCTTGCAGGCTACTTCAAGACTGCATTTACAGAGCTTGGAGGCGAAATCGTAGCTGACGAAACATACAACACAAACGAATCAGACTTCAATGCTATCTTAACCAAGGTTAAATCAGCAGATCCTGATTGCATATTTATCCCTTCATCAATTGCAACCGCAACACTGATTCTTCCGCAGGTTACTGCAAACGGAATTGATGCGCAGGTACTTGCAGGCGACACATGGGAAAACGCAGCAATCATCTCAAAGGATATGGTTGGCGTTGCATTCTCGACTTTCTTTGATGAAAACGACGAATCAAACCCTGTAGCGGTTGAATTTGTAAAAGGCTTCAAGGAATATCTCAACAGCAGCAAGCAGAACCTCACATGGAACAGCGGCACAGATACAGTAGCTGCAGTTTCGGCATTAGGTTATGACTCATATATGGCTATCTACAATGCTATCGCAGCATTAGACGGCGACACAGTCAACTCGGTTGCAATCAGAGATGCTCTTTACAACGTAGACTTTGACGGAGTAACAGGCAACATCACTTTCAACGAGACAGGCGATGCCAACAAGGATACAGCTTACATCAAGACCTGCACAGACAAGTCACTTAAGTCAAAGAGCTTTGAATTCTTAAAGACTCAGACTGTAGAAGCTAAATAGCTTTGGCTGCACAATCTCAGAATATCAGGGCGTGGAGGCTTTTGCCTCCTCGCTTTATGTAATATCAGCTTGCTAAGATTTGCGAATCAGCAGCGCTGCAGGTTAATAAATCTTAGCAGGCACATCAGCTGACCTGCAGATAATTATATGTTTTTTTAAGGAGGCTTTCAAACAATGACATTAACGGTATTTTTACAGTATTGTTTGGCAGGCATTTCAATAGGGGGTATATATGCCCTTATAGCTATCGGGTATACAATGGTTTACGGTATACTTCGCTTAATCAACTTTGCACATGGCGATATCTTTATGATGGCCGCATATTTTATGATATTTGCAATGGTTGATTTTGCAATTCCATGGTATATATCAATGATAATAATGATTATAGCCACAGTAGTGCTGGGCGTTATCATCGAGAAGGTTGCGTATGCGCCTCTCCGCAGTGCGCCGCGTATGTCGGTTATGATTTCAGCTATAGGTGTATCGTACCTGCTGCAGAATGTGGCTACATACCTGTTCTCGGCACTGCCAAAATCATATCCTTCAATTCCTGTTCTGAACAGGACTATCAGTCTTGGCGACGTATCAACATCATTAGTAACATTCATAACACCTATTATCACCATAGGGTTTGTACTGCTTCTGATGGCCATGATCAAATACACCAAGGTGGGTATGGCAATGAGAGCTGTTTCCAAGGACTTTGAAACGGCGCAGCTTATGGGTATCAGGATAAACAGCGTAATATCGCTTACATTTGTAATCGGCTGTTTCCTCGCTGCCGTAGGCTCAATGCTTTACTTCACTCCAAGACCTTCTGTTTATCCTCTCGTAGGATCCCTTCCGGGACTCAAATGCTTCATAGCGGCTGTATTCGGAGGAATAGGCAGCATACCGGGAGCTCTTGTGGGCGGCTTTGTAATCGGACTTTCCGAAACCTTCATCAAGGCGGCCGGCTACTCGGAATTCAGTGATGTATTCACATTTATATTGCTAATCGTTATTTTAATGGTAAAGCCGACGGGACTGTTTGGCGAAAAAATGGCGGAGAAGGTGTAGATTATGTCAAAGAAAACAAAAACAATCTGTACTATAGCTGCATTCATAGTTCTGGCTTTACTTATAGTTGTGTCCGAAAACTCCGGCTCAATGCTCCGTTCGGTACTGCAGTATGCGGCAATCTATGCGCTTGCGGCAGTATCCATGAACCTGCTTAACGGATTTACGGGACTGTTTTCACTTGGTACTGCAGGCTTTATGGCGCTGGGAGCATATGCCTATGCGGTAGTTACAATACCTGTATCCAAAAAAGCCACGGTATATTATCTTTACGGTGTTGCAGACTGGCTCAAAAACGTGGAGATGACGCCGATGATAGGCCTTGTAATCGGAGGTCTTGTGGCTGCGCTGTGCGCATTCCTCATAGGACTTCCTGTGCTGAGATTAAAGAGTGACTACTTTGCAATAGCAACACTGGGATTTGCGGAAATCGTTCGTATAGTAGTGGGAAGCTCACCTCTCAACAAGGTTACAAACGGTTCACTTGGTATGAACAACATTCCCAAGTTCCAGTCGTATTACACTACATTTATTGTTGTAATAGTATGTATTGCAGTATGCGTGCTTCTCATAAACAGCTCATACGGGAGAGCCTTCAAGGCAATCAGAGAGGATGAGATAGCGGCGGAGACAATGGGAATAAATCTTGCAAAGCATAAGAGAATGTCATTTGTGGCAAGCTCGTTCTTTGCAGGCATCTCAGGCGGACTTCTTGCAATGTATCTTGGAGCCATAACATCAACAACATTCAATATCAATATTACATATTTCGTGCTGCTTATCATCGTAATCGGCGGACTTGGCAGTATCACAGGAAGTATCATTTCCTCTGTAGTAGTTGTATTTGCTAGAGAATGGTGGCTGAGATTCTTAGACTCGGCTACATACATAGGCGACTGGCAGATACCGTTTATCAGGACAGGCTTCAGAATGGTAGTATTCTCGGTGCTGCTTATGGTTGTAGTGCTGTTCTGGCGACAGGGCATTATGGGCCAGAAGGAATTTTCGTGGGACGGAATATATAACTTCTTCAGGAAACCGGGCAGGAAAAAATCCGGCGGAAAGGGGGAGACGGCAAATGACTAGAGAAAACATACTTCGCATCAACGATGCAACCATGCAGTTTGGCGGTGTTGTTGCCGTAAACAACCTCAACCTTGAAGTAAACAAAGGCGAAATTATAGGGCTTATCGGTCCTAACGGCGCAGGCAAGACTACAGTTTTCAATGTAATAACAGGCGTTTATGCGCCTACCAACGGCGCTGTTGACTTTGCCGGCAAAAGAATAATCGAAAACCATCCGCGCGGTAGGATGAAAGAGCTCTACAAAGGCGAAAACAACGGAGTCTACAAAGAAAGAACAGAGCTTACGCCGGACAAAATAACAAGACTTGGCATGGCAAGAACTTTCCAGAACATCAGACTGTTCAAGGCGCTTACAGTATTTGAAAACGTACTCATAGCAATGCATATGAGATCAAAAGCCAATATATTTTCGGCAACTTTCAGATTAAACCACAAGGAAGAAGCGCAGATGCGCAGGGACACCATGGAGCTTCTCAAGATATTCGGACTTGAAAAAAACAGGGACGATGTTGCAAGCTCCCTGCCGTACGGCAAACAGCGCCATCTTGAGATAGCAAGAGCGCTTGCCACAGAGCCGAAGCTTCTGCTGCTTGACGAGCCTGCGGCAGGCATGAACCCTCAGGAGTCGGATGAACTGATGCACCTGATCAGAAAAATCAGAGATGAATTTGATCTGTCGGTTCTTATGATTGAGCACCATATGCAGGTTGTAATGGGCATATGCGAAAGAATTTATGTGCTTGACTACGGCAGACTGATTGCAGAGGGTACTCCTGCGGAAATACAGAACAACCCTAAGGTTATTGAAGCATATTTGGGGGTGGACGAGTAATGTTAAAAATAGAAAACCTACATGTATATTACGGCGGTATACACGCGCTGCAGGGAATTGACCTTGAAGTGCCTGACAGACAGATAATATCGCTTATAGGGGCCAACGGAGCAGGCAAAAGCACAACACTCAAAGCCATAATGAGCCTTGTGTCAAAGCCTGAAGGCCGTATAGAATTTGACGGTACTGACATCACAAAGATGGAAACAAGAAACGTAGTAAAGCAGGGAATCGTACTCTGTCCCGAGGGCAGACGCGTGTTTCCCGACCTTACGGTGGAAGAAAACCTGATTATGGGCTCCTACCTCCGCAAAGACAAGGAGGGCATCAAAAAGGACAAGGAATGGGTTTATGAACTGTTCCCCAGAATGAAAGAAAGAGAATGGCAGATGGCAGGAACTCTTTCGGGCGGCGAACAGCAGATGCTTGCCGTAGGGCGCGCGCTCATGACAAAACCCAGACTTCTGATGCTGGACGAACCGTCACTTGGACTTGCACCGCTGATTATCAGGGATATATTTTCAATCATAACCGAAATCAAAAAAGCGGGCGTAAACGTGCTTCTGATTGAGCAGAACGCAAAAGCCGCGCTTGAAATTTCAGACCATGCCTATGTAATGGAAACAGGCAGAATAACCCTTGAGGGAACGGGCCGTGAACTTCTTGACGACCCTAGAGTGCAGCAGGCATATCTTGGCGAGGCAAAATAAATAAATTAAACTTCCCGTACCTTACCGGTGCGGGAAGTTTAATTATAGACTTTATCGGCATATTGCGATATACTATATCTGAACAAAATCTGCCGGCAGCAGGAAAGGAAGGTGCAGGAATTGTCTTATCCTGATAAATCAGTATCGAGATTTGTAGCGGATATGTCTGAAAAACAGATTTCAGCCCGCGAATTTTTTAATACAGCTTTGCTTGATGAATTGCAGAGGGATTTCGGACTGAACAAAGCGATGATCCTGATTTTTGATACAGACGGAAATTTTCTTTCATGGATAACCAAAAAAGGCATACAGGAGGCGTCACCGGATCATGCATATTCCAAGATTATGCCTTATGACAAAATGCGGCAGGAGATATACAGGGAAGCGGTTCGGGACGAGCTGACATATTTCAACCATGAACCGAGGATTTACAGAGCCTCCGATTACTATGATGAAGGACAGTATGACGGCTCACGTTTTGCGCAGTGGCTGGAAAAACACTTTGGAGGCCATTATGTACTTTCGTTTGCTTTAGGAATAAATGCATATATACAGATTTCCTTTTTCAGGAGCTTTGAGGAAGGCGATTACTCAGATGAGGATATCGAGAATTTCAAACAGATTTATCAGTATATAGCCATGACATACTCAGGCTTCAAAAAGCATGAGCAGACTAAAATCGTATCGAAAATCAAAGATGAGATTATTTCCTCAGGAACGCAAGCATATCTGATTACTGATGATTTTACACATGTGCTGGGGTACAGCAAAGAGGCTGCGCGTCTTTTGACCGGCATATGCGGAGAGGCGGTATCAGCGCAGCTTGCAGACGGCCGGCCGTGCCTGTGGCTGCCGTTCCTTTTGGGTATAGAGACAGGAAATGCCGCAGATGACGGGTCTGCAGTCAAAAAAATAAAAGACCTTGTGTTCAGGATTTATACATATGACCAGAGCTACAGTCACGGCATCGTAGACAGATACCACTGGATTGCAATTTCACAGGATAATTCGGTAAAACAGAAATCATACGAAGAACTCTCCCTGACTGCAGCGGAGCGCAAGGTGGCCGGTTTTCTGTGCAAAGGGCTCACTTATCAGAAGATAGCGGATGAATTATGCATCAGCTATCATACCGTAAAAAACCATGTGCAGAATATTTTTTCAAAGTGCGGGGTCAACAGCAGATACGAGCTGTATGAGATTTTAAGCGGTGCTGCCGGTGAAGATGAGCCGGCAAAATAGGGAGAAATACCTATAGGGTATATAGTAATGCGGTAAAATCTCCGGAATAGTCCCGGGGATTTTTTGTACGTAAAAATAAGAAACAATCCTCATGGAATTTTACGAAAATTTCAATTAAAATAGAAGTAACAGATAAGCCTGTTACCGAATCAGAATAAACTTAAATTATTTGAAATCTGGAGAGGGGGCTATTGTGAAAAAAGGTACGGTTTTTAATATACAGCGCTATACGATAAATGACGGTCCGGGGATCAGAACCGAAATCTTTCTGAAAGGCTGTATGATGAAATGTAAATGGTGCAGCAATCCTGAAAGCCAGAGGACTGCAAAAGAGCCGGGTGTATATCCCGTGAAATGTATTTCGGAACAAAAGTGCGGGCTTTGCATCAGCGCATGCAGGCGGCAGGCTCTTCTTTTCGGAAAAGAAAAAATCGCCGGGATAGACCGCAGCAGATGCGTCGGCTGCCTGAAATGCGTTGAAGCCTGTCCGTCCGAGGCTCTGAAGGCATGGGGAGAGGATATGTCTGTCAGTGATGTTATGGCAGTAATCGAAAAGGACAGGAAATACTACGAACAGTCCGGCGGCGGAGTCACGGTTTCCGGCGGAGATCCCCTGATGCAGAGCGATTTCACAAGGGAGCTTCTCAAAGCCTGTCGCGATGCCGGCATACACACGTGTCTGGAATCCACATTTAATACAGGCTGGGAAACCGCAGAGGATGCAGTCAGGTACGCATACCTGATTATTTCCGATATAAAGCATATGGACAGTGAGATTCACAAAAAATATACCGGAGCAGGATGTGAAAAAATACTGGAAAACCTAAGACGTCTGGCTCTCGAAGGGCATGATATGATCCTTAGAATCCCCCTTATACCGGGAATAAACGACGATATGCAAAACATAAGCAGGACAGCAGATTTTATACAGCAGAACATAGGAACAAGGCTTAAGACTTTGCAGCTGCTCAGCTTCATGAGAATGGGCGAAGAAAAATGCAGCTCCTTGGACAGAGCCTATGAGATGAAGGATCTGGAATTTGACAGAGAGGAATTTCAGAAGAAAGTTGAGAAAATAGCGGGCTATTTCAATGACCGGGGAATACATTGCGTTGTGGGCACAAAAGAGAAATAATGATTTGGAAGGAGAATATGAGTATGAATAATATACATTGTACGGCATGCGGTGTCGATCCGTTTGATAAGACATACAGCATAGGGTATGAAGTCGGCCACAAAGACTGGTCGCCGTATCCGCGCGTGAACCGCCTGAGAAAAGCTTTTCTGGATCGTGAATACCTCATAGATGTGGAGCGCTTCAGAAACATCACGGAGGCATACAGGGAAAACGAAAGGGCGACTGTAAAAATCAGATGCGCAAGGGCTTTTGAAAAAATACTGATGAATGCCACACTCAGGATTTACGATGAAGATCTGATACTCGGAGAAATATGCGCTCCGGCAAAAGCCTCGCCGCAGTACCCTGAGTTTTCAATCGACTGGATGCTTTATGAAGCGCTTTATGAACCGTTTGAAGAACGTGCGCATGATCAGCATTACTTTGCAAATGAAGAGGACCGCAAAGAGTTCATAGAACTCTGCCATTACTGGAAAGGCAAAACCGTAGAGGATCTGGCCAATGAATATATGGATGAAGATATGGTCAAGGGCTCGGAGACAGGCAAGAAGATCTTTCAGACCAACCTGTACCACTACGGCGGTGTCGGGCATCTGGTGATGGACTATGAAAGACTTATGAAAGAAGGCTTCGACGGCATGATAAAAAGAGCCGAAGAGGGTCTTTCAAAGCTGACCAAAGAAGATCCCAATTTTGCGATAAAAAGAGAATTCTACGAAGCCGTTCTCATCTGTCATAATGCGGCCAAAAAATATATCAGGCGATACGAAGAGCTGGCCCGCCGCAAAGCAGAAGAAGAAAACGATGCTGCAAGAAAAGCAGAGCTTGTTGCCATGGCAGACAACTGCAGACAGATTGCAGGCGGACCGGCGCAAAGCTTCTGGCAGGCGCTGCAGCTGTTTAACTTTGTAACCACTATGACACAGATCGAAAGCAACGGCCATTCGATATCATACGGCAGAATGGATCAGTGGCTGTACCCTTATTACCAAAAAGACATCAGCACCGGCGCTGTGACAAAAGAATTCGCACAGGAGCTTCTTGAAGTTACATTCGTCAAGATGAACAACCCGACCAAGGTAAGAGACGGTGGCACAGCCAAGGTAAGACAGGGCAGAGGCTTTGGCGGAGAGTGCCTGACTATAGGCGGTGCGGACAAAGACGGCAATGACCTGACCAACGATCTTACGAT
This sequence comes from Christensenellaceae bacterium Phil1, assembly GCA_963648745.1. Taxonomy (GTDB): domain Bacteria; phylum Bacillota; class Clostridia; order Peptostreptococcales; family Anaerovoracaceae; genus UMGS973. Next base: position 1,497 of record CAVJEY010000052.1, on the reverse strand, counting down.
GATGATGCTTGATGCATCTGTCCACACAAGGATGATGTGTCCGTGGCTTCTTGTCAGGATGCACAAGGGCACGCCGTATGAATTAAAGGTCAAGACCGTTGAATGCATCAGAGCAGGCTACGGACATCCGAAAATTTTCAACGATGCTCCGACGATTAAGGCCTTCGAAAAAAAAGGCGTGCCGCATGATGAGGCTGCGGATTACGCTATCGTAGGCTGTGTGGAACCGTCAATCCCCGGCAAAGAATACGGCTGGCATGATGCGGCATATATAAATACGGCCAAATTTATGGAAATGGTGCTTAACGGCGGACGTTGCCTTGATTGCGGCGAGCATTGCGCAAGATGGGCAAAATGCGGAGCGCTGGGTAAACATCTCGGACCTGATACAGGCAATCTGGCCGAGTACAGGAATATGGACGAGCTTCTTGAGAGCGTGAAGAAGCAGTTCAAATACTGGATAGATCAGATGTGCGCATCGCTTAATGTAATAGACAGAGCGCACAGAGAGAGAAAACCGCTTCCTTATGTATCTGCGTTTTTCGAGGATTGCCTTGAAAAAGGTGTGGATATCTCGGCGGGAGGAGCGAAGTACAACGGCATAGGTCCTCAGGCTCTGGGCGTTGCGACCTGCGCCGATTCGCTGGTTACCATCAAACAGCTTGTGTTCGATGAAAAAAAATATACGGGAGCGGAGCTGCTTCAGGCCATCAAAGACAACTGGGAAGGGCATGAAGTGCTGCATCACCTGATCAACAGCCCTAAAGTTCATCACTACGGCAATGATGATGATTATGCGGATGAAATGTTCAAATTTATATTTGAATGCTACTGCAAAACGCTCATCGGAAGGCCGACGATAAGGGGAGGTCAGTTCAATCCGGGTGTATATTCGGTAAGCGGCAACGTTTCCATGGGGCTTGGCACCAATGCCTCACTTGACGGCAGGAAAAAAGGCGAAGCGATATCAGACAACATGGGACCTGTCCATACGGAACTTGGCTCACATGATACAAAAGGCCCTACCGCACTGGCAAATTCCGTGGGCAAGGTAGACCACAGCATGGCTCCGAACGGAACACTGCTCAATGTCAAATTCCCGGAAAATGCAGTAGGCGGCATAGAGGGCAGAGACAACCTTATAAGCTTTATTGATGCTTATCTTGCCAATGATCCTATGCATGTGCAGTTTAATATTATGAGTTCAGAGACGATGAAGGCTGCACAAAAAGACCCTGACAGCTATCGTGACATGCTTGTCCGGGTTGCAGGATACAGTGCATACTTTGTTGAACTCGGAGAGGCTCTGCAAAAGGATCTCATCCAGAGAACGGAGCTGCATTTCTGATATAAAACATATCCAAAAGACACGGTGATACTGCTGTGTCTTTTTTTAGGGGGAAAATGCGGGAACAAGGTACTAGTTTGCTAAACTCAGGTACATATATGACTATTATATAAGATTACGCTAAAAGTTCTTGACAAAACCCTATGGGG
>CAVJEY010000051.1:0-12380 GCA_963648745.1 Christensenellaceae bacterium Phil1 | reverse complement strand
TTGCCTCTTTGAGTCAGTGTTGCTATTCGGAAAGAGCTTTCCTGAAATCATCAGGCAGAGTGTTTTCCGAGTATGATATGGTGTATACATAGGTCTTTGCGGAGCCTCTGAATTTCAGATCCAGTTCAAGCCCATAGTATGTCTGGGCACTCAGATCCGAAATGCTTGTATTTTTGTAGGCTTCAAGTATGTCGCTTAGTGTTTTGCCTTTCAGTCTGCCTGTCAGATCTGTGGTGCTGCCGTCGGAATCGTTATAAACCGATGCGTTTTTTACGATATATTCCGACGGATCAATCTTTGAATAATACCCGTGTTTTTTGAGCCAGCTTATTGTGTTTTTGTCACTGCCTAAGACAGGGATTGTGCTGTAGTCACCGGCATAGTATCCGTATTTGTCAGGGGCGGACTGAGAAATATTTATTTCACCGATAGAGGCATTTGACAGAAGCTCCTCCTCAAAGGTTCTGGCTCTGAAGTCTTTTTCCATGGCTTCAATCAGTTCGTCTGTCTGCTCAGGGTCTATTCCTGCCCAGTTGTATTTTTCAGAGGCCTCTTCTGATATGTCTGAACAAAGTGATAATGATACCTTGCTCAGGTCTTTTAACATATCGCTGTTATACAATGAGGCCATGTCCTTGTATTCGGCAGACTCATAGATTGCTTTGAGAGCCCTGCTGTTTACTATGAAGTCATCAGACAGATCATAGCATCTTTTGAGTGTGTGACCGTTTTTAAGTCTGTAGCTGCAGCTTGATGATGTGTTGCCAAGGGTGTAGTCAAGAACACCTGAAATTACCGCAGACGGTTTTTGTGAAAGCATCTCCCTGTGGAGAGCTATGACATTCTCAATGTTTTCCTTTGAGGTAAATTCAGTGGTACTGTTGTTGTATGCGCCGTGTATTAGTCTGTTGCCTTCGGCTGCGAATATATCGGTTGATGCCGATGCGATATTATTCTCCGCAGGAATCCTGTTTTCGTAGCCTGTGACATCAAATGCAAACACACTTATAAATATGGCGATTGTCACGATGTATATACCAAGCGCTCTGAATGTGTTTCTGTTAAAAACTCTTGTTGTTTTGAGTGCCAGCATACGGCTTAATATATAGAATATAACTGTTCCTGAGATGAACCATATGAAAAACCTGTTTGTCTCTCCTGCGAACAGACCGATTACGGTTGAAGCAAAAAACGTTATCAGGCCGCATACAACAGGTATCATAAATTTGAACACAAGAGGCTCTGTGGCATTTTCGAGCTTTCTCTGCCTGTAAAGGAAATATCCTGCGGCGGCAATAGCGGCCGATACGAGTATATACACAATTACAGGCACAATATCTATATGGTCTGAATTCAGAAATTCGCCGGTTCTCATAGATGTTATGCCAAGTACGGGCGAAGACAGCTTAATCACATGAAGCATTGACGATGAGGTCGAAAATCCGTAGAGAAAAAGCTGCGCATATTCACAGATAAATGCAAGCAGTGCAGGAATCAGAGCATTAAGCCCGAAAGCGCCTATTACGTGCATTACGGAGGTTCCGCAGAGCATTCCTGCAAATACCGAGATGACATATACAAACAGTATGATCAGCAGAAGCAGCAGTGCTGTAACAAGAACGCTTCCGGCTGTAAACATATCCCGGCCTTTCAGAGCATCAGCAGCAGCGCTGTAGTACATATTGGCATCGTAATATACAGGCTTTACCAGTATCATAAGTATCAGACCGTTTACGATGACAGGTACGGCTGCAAGCAGGTAGCCTGAAATCAGATGCCCTGCATAAAGCTGTCCTCTTGTTACAGGCAGGCTGTGGCATACGGCTGTGGCGTTTACAAGATGCATATATCTGAAAACCACAACAGCCGCAAGAACTGCAAATACGCAGACCGCGCCTGTCATAAACACATTTGACATATCCATGGTCGCTTTTATATATTCCGATACGGAAGCGGGATTTGAGTAATTTATAATTATTACCGAGGTTGTGGCGAGAAAAAGCACCAGAAATTCAGCAAGCGATAAAACCCAGAATCTCCGGAAGTCGTTGAACATTATTGTTCTGACCGGCTTAGAGCAGGATGCTGCTGTATTCATTTTTTTCACCTCCCAGTTCATAAATAAAGATTTCTTCAAGTGTAAGAGGAAGCATATCAAGTATCAGAGGATTATATGGAGAAAGCGCTTCTTCTATCTCCTCTGCGCTGTTTCTGACAATCAGCATATCAACGCTGCCGGTTGTGGTGCGGCTCAGGACGTTGAGTGTCCTGTAAGGGTCGCTCTGAGGCTTTGCAAACGCCGCCTGTACTTTGTGTATGTTTGACTTGAGATCGTCAAGCTCCTTTTCGAGTACCAGCTCTCCTGCAGAGAGTATTCCCACAGTATCACAGATTCCCTCGATTTCCTTGAGGTTGTGGGATGATATTATGACTGTCATCTCTCTTTCGGCGACATCGTTTACTATGATGTCCCATACGGATCTTCTTACGATCGGGTCAAGTCCGTCGACAGGCTCGTCGAGGACAAGCACATCGGGCATTGCCGATATGGCCAGCGTGAATGCCGCCTGTTTTTGCATACCTTTTGAAAACCTTATTATCTTCTTGCTGCGGTCAAGGCTGAAGGCGTTTACGAGAGCATCAAATCTGCTGTCGTTCCATTTCGGATACATACCTGCATACAGTCTGCGCATATCTTTGAGATTGTAGTTGCCGAAGAAAAACAGATCGTCAGGCACGAAGCATATGCGCTGTTTTGCGGAAGTGTTCTCGTAAATCGGACTGCCGTCCAGAGTGATGCTGCCCGAATCAGGCCGTATAATTCCCGTAATGTGCTTTAATATTGTGGTTTTGCCGCTGCCGTTGGTACCGACAAGACCGTATATAGAACCCCTTCTGATGCACATTGATACGGCTTTGAGCGCATGAACGTTTTCAAAATGCTTATCCGCTTCTGAAACTTTAATCAAGATGCTCACCCCTTTCTTTTACAATTTCGCCTACAGCCCTGATGATATCCTCGTCTGTAAGACCTATATAATGGAGCTCTTCAATATAGAATCTGATATGCTCCAGTATATTTTTGTATTTCTGCATATCAAGCACATTTGTATCTATTTCGGATACAAACGTGCCAAGCCCCGCGGAAGTATAGATATATCCCTGACGCTCCAGCTCTTTGTAGGCTTTCTGGACTGTGTTGGGATTTATCAGCAGGAGCTTTGACAGCTCGCGCACAGACGGAAGCTTACTCTTAGGTGGCAGGACATTTCGCATAATAAGCTCTTTGATATTGTCTATTACCTGTTCGTAAATGGATTTACGACTCTTTGAATCTATCTGAAACATTTCAGCCTCCTTTCTATGTTCGTGTTTTGAGTGTACTATAACAAGCAGTACACTGTCAATAGAAAATAAAAAAATTTCTTCGGATTTCTGAAAAACTTTTATTTTTGTGCAACATTTCTGTTGTTTTTCTGCACTATATATATAGAGCTTTTCAGGAAAGGAATTAATAACGATGAAAAAAAGAGAAATGCCTCTGATTCTGCCCTTTGTAATTGCGCTGGCGGCAGCAGCGGCAGTATATGAGCTTCAGAAGGTAATCGGTACAGCCATGTTTCCCGTATTTGACGGAGGGAAAACCAGCGACTGGAGCAACAGCACATACATACTGATGGATATTGCAATGATTATACTTTTTATTCCGTCTTATATAATTTTGTTCAGGCCCGGGAGAGGCAGCGAAAGAATAAGCCTTGGAGATACCGGCGCGGCAGGGCTTTTGTGCATAGCCGCGGGAGCCGTTATAACATCTGTTTCGATAGGACTTGCAATCAAAACTGCGGCGATATGCGGAGCGTTTCCTGTCTATGACAATGTGGAGATAATACTCAAAGACGGAAACCCGGTGCTGTCGGTGCTTTCGATAGTGATATGCGCGCCTCTTATGGAGGAGCTTGTATTCAGAGGCCTTGTGTTCAAAAGCTTCAGAAGCATAAGCGGCTTCTGGTTTTCGGCGGTTTTGTCATCCGCGGTATGGGCTGTGATACATCTCAATCTGGTTCAGGGCATAAGAGCTGTGGGAGTGGGTCTGTTTCTGGCTTTTGTGTACGAAACCTATCAGAAGCTGTGGGTGCCGGTGTTTGCACATATGAGTATTAATGCTGTTGCGGCGGCTTCTGATTACAGCGGTGTGCTGAGAGGACTTCATATCGGAACCTTCTGGTATATAGTTATGACGGTGCTGCTGCTTGCGGTGCTTTATCCGATATGCAGATACATATCAAAAAACAGGGGAACGCGGTGAATTTTAGGTGTCTATGGAATTGCCATAGACACTGTTTTGTAGTATAATCTAAAGTAATATTCAGAATTCAGACAGACCATAGAATTATTATACAGACAGCAGGACGGAGGGAAACGATGTATTGTAGAAATTGCGGCAAGGAGCTTCTTGAGAATGATAATTTCTGCCCTGTATGCGGGACAAAAGTTGAAAAGCCGACACAGCAGCCGAAGGACAGAGAAATAGTCTTCGACCCCGATACTGTGCCAAGGACGGAGGAAAGCTTTGATTTCAAGTGGGATCTCGAGGATTTTCACAGGCAGCAGCGAAGAACGGAAGACACTGCGAGCTTTGACTGGGGAGATCTTCTCGGAGTCAAAAAACAAAAAAATATCGGTGACAGAATTTCAGAGGCCTCACGTATGCCGTCACACGGCTATGAGCCTGTGAGTGATTTTGTTTTCAACCCTTCGGGAGATTCACAGCCTGCAGAGCGCAAGCCTTCGGAGAAGTTCGGCAGCAGAGAGGACGATTTTTATACTTTCAGCAAAAAAAACGCCGAGTTTCAGGAGCTTCTCAACAGAGAGCACGAGAGAGTCAAAAAAGCCAGGGAGGAGAGAGCGCTGAGGCTTGAAGAGCTTGATATTAGCAATATAAACAGGGAGATTGTGCTTGACGATGTGCAGCCTGAGGGAGAGGATGCTTCCGGAGCAGAGGAGGCAGGCTCTGCCAGAAGACGCAGGAAGCACAAAGACGCCGAAAAAACAGAATACATACCTGTGACCGAAAAAACAGAAATCCCTCTCAAAGTGGACGAGGGAGATATTTCGGGACAGTGGCCGGAGGAGCCTGTCGTGCCTGACGATGTGCAGCCTGAGGAGCAGGAGGTTTCCGAAGCAGAGGCAGCGCCTCAGACAGAGCCGCCTGTAAATCAGATAGAGGAGATGGCAAGGGCAAGAGAGCTTCTGTTTAACAGCGATAATCTGGAGCAGCAGCTTGAGGAGGACGCAGAGCAGACTAAGGCGCCCGAAAAAACAAGAGTTGCCACACAGCAGATAAGCAGAGATCAGTTCGCCGAATTTCTCAAAAAAGCCGAGGAGCAGTTCGGAGTGGACGCTCTTGACAAAAAAATAGAAGAAGACTGCAAAAATGCAGAGGATATAACAGAGGAGCTTCCTGATGCAGAGGAAATTATTCCTGAACCTGTTGAGGAGCAGGAGCCTGCAGAAACAGCGGAGCCAGAGCAGCAGCCTGAGGAGCAGGAGGTTTCCGTGGAGGAGGAAGCACCTCAGACGGAGCCGCAGGCAGAGGAGCCGGAAGCAGAAAAGCCGCAGGATACGGCAGCGGCAGAAGAGGCTCCTAAGAAAAAACGCAGCCGCAGGGTCAGAGAGCAGACAGGAGAGTTTCATCTGGGAGACTTCAAGGATGACAACTTCTGGAGCAATGAGCCTGACACTGCAGATGAATACGATGACGATGAGCCTGTTTCAAAAGGAGGCAGAGCCGCAACCGTTGTTATAGTGATACTTGCCGTAATACTTGCGTTTATGATTGCGCTTATGATTATAAGGTTTCAGTTCCCTGAATCCGCGGCGGCGCAGTTCATAGAGCCGAAAATCACGATAGTAGAGAACTGGATTAGAGGTATCTTTTCCTGAGTCTTGTAATAATATTTTTTAGGAGGGAAGATTTTGGAAAAAAAGAAGAGAGGATCAAAAGCCAGATGGATAGTTTTAGCGGTAATCGCAGCCCTGCTTCTGATATTTGCTTTAGTGGGATTTATTACAGACTTTCTCTGGTTCAGAGAGCTGGGGTACGTGAGCGTATTCCTTACCAAGCTTTTAACTCAGATAAAAATCGGAGTTCCGGTATTTATCGTAGTGGGATTTCTGGTATACATTTACCTGAAACTGCTCAAAAAGGGATATTACAAAAAAGTTGAGTCGTTAGATGCGCCTAATGAGAGGCTTGTGAATGTCATAAGCTGGGTGCTGGCAGGAATTTTTGCCTGCGTTGCAACCTATTTCTGCGTGTCAAACCTGTGGTACAAATGGCTGAACTTTGCAAACAGCACAGACTTTGATGTTTCAGACCCATTGTATAATAACGATATTTCGCTTTATGTGTTCAAACTGCCGTTTATCAAAGAGGTCAACGGCATAATCATAGCTTTGTCGGTAGCATTTATAATAATCACACTTATTTATTATGCAATGCTGCTGTCAATGAGAAAACCGGTTGTATTTGAAGAGGCCGAAACAGACGGCTTTGACGAGGAGCCGTCACAGCAGAGCTCAGGATTTGCAGGCTTTGAAAATATGGGCGGCGGCCTTGGCGGTATGTTTGAGAAATTTGCGGAATCATTTGGCGGCAGAGGTCAGGCGCCAAGACCTGCAAGGAAGAAAAAACAGTTTGACAGCGACAACTTCAGTCAGCTGCTTCATATCGCATCAAAACAGCTTATAGTTGTCGGCGTTATATTCTTCGTAATGCTGGCTGTGGACTTTTTCTTAAAGCAGTATGATCTGCTTTACAACCATACGGGAGCGGTATACGGAGCAGGCTACACAGACGTGACGGTTACTCTTTGGATGTACAGAGCCCTTGCAGTGCTTTCGCTTCTTGGAGCCGCAGGCTTCATAATCGGCATAAGCAGAAAAAAGGTAAAGACAATAGCAATAGTTCCTGTGGTTATGATACTTGTGGGACTTGTGGGAGCAGGCGGAGCAATGCTTGTTCAGAACTATGTTGTATCGCCTGACGAATTAAACAAGGAGAGCAAATATCTTGAGAGAAACATAGAATACACCCAGTATGCATACGGTGTTGACAATGTTACAACCAAGTCCTTTGCTGCAAGCAAAAACCTTGACAGCAGCGGCATCAACAACAATCAGGAAACAATAACAAACATAAGAATCAACGATTATTCACCTACAAACAAATTCTACAACCAGACACAGTCCATAAGACAGTACTACAGCTTCAATGATGTGTTTGTTGACAGATACTATATCAACGGTGAATATACGCAGACATTCCTTGCTGCAAGAGAAATAGATGAATCTCAGATAAGCAACACATGGATGAATACTCATATCAAGTACACTCACGGATACGGCATCACATTATCAAGAGTTGACAAGGTAACATCAAGCGGACAGCCTGATGTGCTTGTGGGAGATATTCCGCCTGAATCGTCGGTCGAGGAGATAAAAATAGACAATCCGGCAATATACTTCGGACAGCTTACAAACAATTATGTGCTTGTGGGAACCGACGAAAAAGAGTTTGACTATCCTGACGGAGACTCAAACAAATACACCCAGTATTCGGGTACGGCCGGAATTAAAATGAACCTTGCCAACAGATGCCTGTTTGCAGTCAGAGAAAGGTCACTCAAACTGCTTGTTTCATCGAATATTACAAGCGACTCCAAAATAGTCATCAACAGAAACATCACATCGAGAGTCAAAAAGATAATGCCTTATCTGACATATGACAAGAATCCGTATATGGTTACCGCAAACGGCAATCTGTACTGGATATATGACGCATATACTACAACGTCAAGCTATCCGTACTCGGAGCCTTACAGCGAGCAGAGCAGCACCAACTATATCAGAAACTCGGTAAAAGTGGTTATAGACGCATATAACGGCGACACCAGCTATTATGTGGTTGACGAAAGCGACCCTATAGCCAGAACGCTGCAGAAGATATATCCTAAGCTGTTCAAAGGCTTTGATGAAATGGACGAGGCAGTCAGAGCGCACGTCAGATATCCTAACACAATGTTTGATATACAGGCTACAATCTACGAAAGATATCATATGAACGATGTCAACGCCTTCTATCAGAATGAGGATATGTGGTCGATAGCAAATGAGATATACGGTCAGGAAGAGCAGGAAATGACTCCTAACTACTACATACTCAAGCTTCCGGGCGAAAAAGACGCGGAGTTTGTAAACTCCATACCGTATACTCCTAAAAACAAGAGAAATATGACATCTCTGCTGATAGCAAGAAACGACGGCGAGAACTACGGACAGCTTGTGCTTTACAAATTCCCTAAGAGCAAGGCCGTATACGGCCCGATGCAGATAGAGGCTCTGATAGACCAGAACCCTGAGATTTCCAAGGAATTTTCACTTTGGAGCTCGGCGGGAACATCATACAGCAGAGGCAACCTGTTTGTAATCCCTATAGATGACTCGCTTCTGTATGTTGAGCCTGTATACCTTGAGGCAAACAAAGAAAGTATACCGGAGGTCAAGAGAGTAATTGTCGCCTTCAACGATCAGATAGCATACGAGCCTACACTGGCCGAGGCTTTGGAATCACTGTTTGGAGAAACTGATATAAGCAGCGGACAAAGCGGCAATACATCTGAGAATACAGATGATGGGACAATGTCACAGTCAGAGCTTATCTCGGCTGCGGTACAGGCTTATGAAAATGCTCAGTCCGCTATGAAAAACGGCGACTGGGAAGGATACGGCAGGTACCTTGATAAGCTTGAAAAATACCTGAATGAATTACAGAAATAACAGCGCGGGACATTCCGGAAAACACCGGAATGTCCGTTGCAATTTAATTTGATTGGAGAAACATATGCTGGATTTTAATTTTGATAAAATGCTTTTTACTGTAGGGCCGGAGGAGCATTCGGCAAAAAACCTGAGAGCGATACTTAATGAACATCCGGAAGTTCAGTTTGTATCTCTGGTGGGAATAGATATAGGCGGACGCGGTACAGATGAAAAAATACCTGTCAGAGCCTTCCTCAAAGACATTGACAAGTTTCTTGCGGAAGGAGTGCAGACTGACGGCTCATCAGTTGTGCTGCCAAAAATTGCAGACCTTAACAACGCCAAGGTCGATATAATACCGGATACCAGCGTGAACTGGTATGTTGACTATAATTTTGACAATGTGATGCACAGCACAGGACTTCCTGTGGGAAGCCTGAGAATCCCTTCGTATCTTCGTCACAATGACACCTTTGAAGTGGGTTCAAGAGTAGTGCTTCGCGATGCGGTGGAGGATTTCAAAAAAGAACTCATGGAGCTTCTCAGGAACAATCCGTATGTTTTTGAATATATGGATTTGGGCAGCGCCGATGAGATTGAGGAGCTGATAGTAACCTCTGCAACAGAGCTGGAATTCTGGGTTAAGACGCCGGATGAGCAGTCGGACAGAGAACAGCTTACGACAGCGCAGGAGCTCAAGGAGCAGTACTGGAAACGGACTGTGGGACCTGTTCGTACAGCCCTCGAAAGAGCCCTTGCTATTCTTGATCGCTACGGACTTGAGATGGAGATGGGTCACAAGGAAGTAGGCGGTGTCAAAGCCAAGATGGGACATTCCGGACATTACGATCACATAATGGAGCAGCTTGAAATAGACTGGAAATATTCAGACGCGCTTCAGGCCGCAGACAACGAAAAACAGGTAAAATACATAGTAAGAGATATATTCAGAATGCACGGGCTTGATGTCACGTTTATGGCAAAGCCTATGGAGGGAGTTGCAGGAAGCGGTGAGCATACGCATCTCGGTCTTGCGGCAAAGCTCAAAGGCGGCAGAGTTGTAAGCATGTTCTCCTCAAAGGACGGCAGAGATTTCCTGAATGTAATCGGCTACGGAGCACTGATGGGTCTTCTCAACAACTATGAGGTTATAAATCCGTTTATAAGCGCGACAAACGATGCGTTTAACAGACTTAAACCGGGCTTTGAGGCGCCTGTCTGCACAGTAACCTCCATGGGTCACAGTGTTGAGGCTCCGTCAAGAAACAGGACAGTGCTTGCGGGACTTATCAGAGAGGCGGGCAATCCGCTTGCCACAAGATTTGAGCTTCGTTCTCCAAACCCCAACAGCAACACATACCTTGTCATAGCCGCATCGTACATGGCAATGCTCGATGGTATCAGAGCTGCCGTGACTGCAGGCAAAACTCCTGCAGAGCTTGAAAAATCAATATCCAAAAAGAAAGGCGAGGAGGACTTTTATCTCGAAACAGGCAGGGAATACAGAAGTGAAAAAGATGTATTTGCACACTATACTCCAGAAGAAAGAGATGACCTGTTCGGCAGACCTCCCGAAACGGTATGGGAGAATATCACAGCCTTCGACAAATACCCTGAGAAGCTTGAAATATTCAAAAGCGGCGGGGTAATGACAGATATAGTACTTGAATCCTACAGAGAGGCGATAGTAAATCAGTGGGCTACCGAGCTTTACAACAGAATAATTCCAAACGCAATGGATACAGTAAGAAGATGCAAAAAACTTCACGACGAAAGTGCCACAGACTACGATATAGGTATGTGGGCGCAGATTTCGGCGCAGAGAGACAAGATAGCCAAGAACACCATGAATGAATTCTGCATTCTCAAAAAAATAAGCGATGCGCTTGACAGCGAGGACTATGATCTGGCGTCGCAGCTGCAGCTTTCAGCGCAGAGGGAAATCAGAAAACTGATTGATATGTATAGTTCATATAAAAGAAATCTATTATAACAGGAGATGAAAAAATGTTAGACATTAAAAGACTAAGAGAAGATTTTGACAATGTGAAAGCCGCAGTCGAGAGGAGAGGCAAGGGAGATTTCGGCATTGACAATGTTATGGTTTTCGATGAAAAAAGAAGAAGCATACTTGCAGAAGTTGAGCAGATGAAAAACCTGCAGAAAACAGAATCAAAAAAAATACCTCAGATGAAAAAAAACGGCGAGGATACAACAGCTCTTATGGAAGAAATGAAAGAGCTTTCAGATAAAATAAAGGTTCTCGATGAACAGGTGGCAGAAGCTGAAGCAGGACTCAGAGATGCTCTCCTTAATGTACCTAACACACCTCATCCTACAGTACCGGACGGCAAAGACGATCAGGACAATGTTGAGCTGAGAAAATGGGGAGAGCCTACGAAATTTGACTTTGAGCCCAAGGCTCACTGGGATATAGGCGAGGATCTTGACATTCTCGACTTCGAAAGAGCAGCCAAGCTTTCCGGAACAAGATTTACGGTATACAAGGGCCTTGGCGCAAGACTTGAAAGATCGGTTATCAATTTCATGCTTAATCTGCATACGGAGCAGCATGGATTTACAGAGATTCTGCCGCCGTTTATGGTAGGCAGGGCTGCCATGACAGGCACGGGACAGCTTCCTAAATTTGAAGACGATATGTTCCATGTGCCGGCAAAGGACCACTTCCTTATTCCTACGGCAGAGGTTCCTGTGACAAACCTGAGAGCGGGAGAAATCTTAGACGGCGCTGAACTTCCGATATACTATACTGCATATACTCCTTGCTTCAGAAAAGAAGCAGGCTCAGCGGGCAGAGATACAAGAGGCCTGATAAGACAGCACCAGTTTAACAAGGTTGAGCTTGTTAAATTTGCAAATCCGGACAATTCCTATGAGGAGCTTGAAAGCCTGACCCATGCGGCTGAAGAGGTGCTTCAGATATTAAACATTCCGTACAGAGTTGTTAAGCTTTCGGCAGGAGATCTGGGATTCAGTTCGGCTATGACTTATGATATTGAAGTATGGATGCCAAGCTACGGCAGATATGTTGAAATATCCTCATGCTCAAACTTTGAGGACTATCAGGCAAGGAGAGCCAATATCAGATTCAGAAGAGAGCCTAAGGCCAAGGCTGAATTTGTGCATACTCTCAACGGCTCAGGCCTTGCAGTGGGCAGAACAGTTGCAGCCATACTTGAGAATTATCAGCAGGCGGACGGAAGCGTCAAGGTTCCTGAGGCGCTGGTAAAATACATGGGAACGGATGTAATTAAATAACGGGAACTGCGATGGAATGCCCCCTGCAATATATAACAGGGGGTATTTTTGCAGTTCCGGGCAATAAGGAGTAAAAACAACTAGCAAAGGAATTTTTGCATAGGTTTTTAGACATTGTATACAAAAACCTAAAAAAGATGTAAAACATACATTTTATAGAAAAACTGTTGACTAATGCAAACAAGCCTCGTATAATTATATACAAGAATAAATTGAGAGCTTGTAATATACGGCTCAGATGATATATAATTAAGGAGGTAAACAATGAAGCATACAAA
>CAVJEY010000050.1:0-12667 GCA_963648745.1 Christensenellaceae bacterium Phil1 | reverse complement strand
ATGAATAATTATAAATAAAATACAAAAAATATTCATCAACCTTGTTGCATAAATATAATTAAAGATGTATAATTATATAGAACTACACAAGGGAGGAGCAAAGTTTTAATGAAAGGTATGATTTATTTAGAGGACGGAACTGTATTCAGGGGATATGGCTTCGGATATCCGGGTACCAATGTGGGGGAGCTGGTGTTCAATACATCAATGACCGGGTATCAGGAGATACTTACCGATCCGTCATACAAAGGACAGATTATAAATATGACTTATCCGCTTATAGGCAACTACGGGATTAACGCTCTTGACAACGAGTCTGACAAAATCCATGCGTCAGGCTTCATAGTGAAGGACATATCCTTAAACCCTTCAAACGCGGCAAGTGAAAAAAATATAGACGAATGGCTAAGAGAAATGAAGGTGCCGGGGGTTTACGGTGTAGACACAAGGCGAATTGCAAAAAAAATAAGAAACGGCGGCACAGTCAAGTGTGTTATAACCAACGAGGAAAAAACCGTTTCAGAGATTAAGGCTTTGTGCGATGCTGCAGAGCTTAGAAACGACCAGATGAAAACCGCAGGAGTATCGGAGTATGAGCATATTCCGGGCACGGGCTACAAAGTGGCGGTTCTGGATTTCGGCGTCAAGGCCGGAATAATAGAAAACCTCAAAGCAAGAGACTGTGACATTCATATATTCCCTTACGGAACTTCGGCAGAGGAAATCATGAGCATTTCACCCGACGGACTTTTTCTTACAAACGGCCCGGGAGATCCGGAGGAGGCGACAGAAGGAATAGAAACAGTAAAAGCGCTTGTCAATGAGCTTCCGATTTTCGGAGTATGCATGGGGCATCAGATACTGGCTCTTGCAATGGGCGGCAAAACCTACAAGCTCAAATTCGGGCACAGAGGCGGCAACCATGGAGTGTTTGACAAGGAAACAGGCCGTTCTTTCATAGTTGCTCAGAACCATGGCTATGCGGTAGACGGCGACTCCCTCATATTCAAGGGAATGGAGATGGTGTATATAAACCTTAACGACATGAGCGTAGAGGGCATGAAGCACAGGAGCCTGCCGCTGTTTTCGGTGCAGTTCCATCCGGAGGCCTGCGCGGGACCTGAGGACACCAATATGCTTTTTGACAAATTTATAGATATGATGGGGGAAAACAATGCCAAAGGACAGTAAACTGAAAAAAATAATGATAATCGGCTCTGGCCCTATAGTTGTAGGGCAGGCAGCCGAGTTTGACTATGCAGGCACGCAGGCCTGCAAGGCAATCAGAGAAGAAGGAATCAAGACCATACTTGTCAACAGCAATCCTGCCACGATAATGACTGACAAAGATATTGCAGACAAGGTATACATAGAGCCTCTGACGGCAGAGGCGGTAAGCAGCATAATCAGAAAAGAACAGCCCGACGGATTTCTTGCAGGCTTCGGAGGCCAGACAGGACTTAATCTTGCAATGGAGCTTGAAGCTGCCGGAGTGTTTGCAGAGTACGGAGTGAAGCTTCTTGGAGTTAACAGAGACAGCATCAAAAAGGCTGAGGACAGAGAGGCGTTCAAAGAGCTGATGCTTGAAATAGGAGAGCCTGTGCCGCCAAGCACCATAGCGACTCATATGGAGGAATGCTATGAATTTGTAAAACAGGTGGGCTACCCCGTAATTATAAGGCCGGCATATACATTGGGCGGTACAGGAGGCGGTATTGCCGCCAATGAAGAGGAGCTTGACCTGCTTGCAAAGCGCGGTATGGAAAACAGCGCAATAGGTCAGATACTGCTCGAAAAATCAGTTGCAGGCTGGAAGGAAATCGAATATGAGGTAATGCGCGATGCCAGGGACAACTGCATAATCGTCTGCAGTATGGAAAACATCGACCCGGTGGGAATACATACAGGCGACAGCGTAGTTGTCGCTCCCGTGCAGACTCTGAGAGACAGGGAGCATCAGATGCTCAGAAGCTCCGCGCTCAAAATAATCAAGAGCCTCGGCATAGAGGGCGGCTGCAATGTGCAGTTTGCATTAAACGGCGAAACAGGAGAATATATTGTAATAGAGGTAAACCCTCGTGTAAGCAGATCCTCAGCTCTTGCCTCAAAAGCGGCAGGCTACCCTATAGCAAAGCTGGCGGCCAAAATCGCGCTTGGATATTCTCTTGACGAGCTTTCAAATTATGTGACAGGAACAACAAGCGCCTGCTTTGAGCCTGCCCTTGACTACTGCGTTGTCAAATTTCCGAAATTCCCGTTTGACAAATTCAGGACCTCACTGCGAACTTTAGGTACGCAGATGCAGGCTACGGGAGAGGTAATGGCAATCTGCAGGACTTTTGAAAGTGCGCTGCTCAAGGCCGTTACATCACTTGAAGTCAAATGCGACGGACTCAGAAATCCGTACATAGACGGACTTAATGACGAGGAGCTTGTTGCCAAACTCAAAAAAGCCGATGACGAAAGGCTCTTTGCCATTGCCGAAATTTACAGAAGAAACATATTTACAGTAGAGCAGCTGTTTGAGATAACAAAAATCGACACATGGTTTCTGAACAAGATAAAAAACATAACCGATATGGAGGAAACACTCAAAACACAGCGCCTGACAGCTGAGCTTCTCAGAGAAGCCGAAACCATGGGCTTTACCGAAAACGAAATCATGGAGCTTTCGGGAGTGCCAAGAAGCGCTGTTTCGGATATGAGAATATATCACGATATATTCCCTGTCTACAAAATGGTAGACACCTGCGGCGGCGAATTTGAGGCGCTGACCCCATACTATTATTCGACCTATGATGATGAGGACGAGGTTGTATATGACGGAAACGACAAAATTCTTGTAGTAGGCTCAGGACCGATTCGTATAGGACAGGGCATAGAATTTGACTACAGCTGTGTTCACGGCGCATGGGCGATAAACAGACTTGGCTATGAATCGATAATGATAAACAATAACCCCGAAACAGTAAGCACCGACTTTGACACATCAGACAGGCTGTATTTTGAAGCATTGCACGTAGACGATGTGATGAACGTCATCAAAAAAGAACGCCCCAAGGGAGTTATACTTCAGTTCGGCGGGCAGACCTCACTTAATATAACTGAGGACCTGTACAACAGAAGCATCAATATACTCGGAACTGAATTTAAGTATATAGATATGGCAGAGGACAGAGAAAAATTCTCGGAGCTTCTCAGCGAGCTTGGCATACCAACACCTGACGGATATGCGGTAACCACAGAGGAGGAAGCGTTTGCAGCAGTTGCAAAGCTTGAATATCCCGTAATGGTAAGACCCTCATATGTAATAGGCGGCAGAGCGATGCAGGTTGTATACAGTGACGGAGAGCTGCTCAAATACCTCAAAGAAGCAGTATCGCTTTCGGAGGAGCATCCTGTGCTGGTGGACAAATACATACAGGGCAGGGAAATGGAGATAGACGCCATAGGCGACGGAGAGGACATCCTGATACCGGGCATAATGGAGCATGTCGAAAGAACCGGAGTACATTCCGGTGACAGCATTTCGGTATATCCGCCTTATTCACTGTCTGCGAAGATAAAAGAAAAAATCATAGACTATACGGTAAAAATCTCAAAGGCTCTGCATATAGTCGGACTTGTCAATATCCAGTATGCGACAGACGGACATGAGGTTTATGTGATAGAGGTGAATCCGAGGGCCTCAAGAACAGTACCTATTCTAAGCAAGGTTACAGGAGTTCCCATGATAGAGCTGGCCGTCGGAGCAATGCTCGGTCACAAGCTGAAAGACACAGAATACGGCACAGGCGTATACAAAGAAGCCTCCAGATATGCCGTAAAGGTTCCTGTGTTTTCGGGAGCAAAGCTCATCAACACAGACATAGCGCTTGGACCTGAAATGAAATCAACAGGAGAGGCACTTGGCATTGACAGAGATCTGCACAAGGCGTTTCTCAAGGGCTTTGAGGGTGCAAACATACCTGTGCCGGAAACAGGAGGAGTGTATGTTGCGGTTAAAGATGCCGACAAAAACGAATTTACCGCAGAGGTTGTTAAAAAATACAGTGAAGCAGGCTTTAAGATTATGGCCTCTCAGGGTACAGGCAAATTCCTTGCAGGCTGCGGCATAAAAACAGAGATTCTTGCGCCTGAGGAGGCGGAGAAGCTGGCAGGAAAGGATATAAATATCCTGATTAATGTAGCTAATGTAGGCAACAGAAAAGGCACAGAAGGACTGTCGCTGAGAAGAAAAGCAATAGAAAAAGGAATTGCGGTTCTTACCTGTATGGATACGGCCGAGGTGTTCCTTGATGTAATCAGGCTGAAGCGCGAGGGTGTGCAGCTTGAATATGAAGCGATATAACAGATATATAAAAGGCTCGTGTTTTGCGGGCCTTTTGTGTGTTTTGAAAACAGGACAATAACAGCGACAAAGACAGCTACGCGTATTTTTGAAAAAACGCAGAGCTGTCTTATATTCTGCAGAAGTCTTTATTTTGACACAGCGGCCGGTGGTTTATATAATTAACAGCATCATATATGCGGCTTGGGTGAGGATATCATTCCTGCCACAGTTCGATGATACCGGTCATGCCTGCAATATCACGCTCCATACAGGACTTTGCCTCATCTGCAAAGCCGAGCCTGACCGCATTATAGATAGAGCGGTGTATTCGAAGAGAAGCGCTCATAAGCGGAACAAGCTGTTCCTTTGGTGTCTTGTTATACAGGAAGTGCCGGTAATGGATGACCCGCGGCGCGAGCTGTCGGTAAAGCTCAGAGAGAAACCGGTTGCAGGCTGCATCAATGATTGCCTGATGAAAGGCATTGTCTGCCATCACCATTTCGCGAATATTCCATGCGTCAAATGCGACGGAAAAAGCTTTGAGGTGATTCTCCAGCGCCACAGTCTGCCCGCCGCTGATTCTTTGGGCGGCATGGTAAGCAGCTTGAGCTTCGACAGGAATACGAGCTTCCATAAGCTGCCGGCTTTCTTCTTTTTTGAAACCGGCAACGGCAAAGGTCTGTTTACGGCTGTTCTCTAAAAGTCCGGCTTGCGCAAGGCGGATAAATGCATTGCGAATCGGTGTCCTGCTGATGTCAAGCTCCTTGGCAAGTGCAGTTTCGGAAAGAACAGTTCCGGGCGGCAAATCAAGTTCAATGATTGCTTCATACAAAGCCTGATATACACAGTCGCCAAGACGCGCAAACGGGTTTTGCTGCATAAGCGTATCGAGAGTGTTTTTAAGCATAATTTGTACCTCACTTCTATATTTTGATTTTATCATAGCTGCTTCTTACGGTCAAATGAGGAACGCTGAAAAAAGCCGCTTCGTTTACGGAAATACCAGAGGCACAGGAGGTTAAAAATGAAAAGACTATGTAAATATTTATCTGAAAAACAGTGCGCTGCAATCTGTAGTGCAACTATTATGATAATGTTCGGAGTTGAAACGGTAGCGGTTCATTTCTTTGAAAAAGATACTCTGCTGTTTAATATCCTTATGGGAATTGTAATTGCCTGTCCTTTCGTGTTTACATTTTTTTTGCAGGGTGCATGGCGGGAGTCTGAAGCAGTCAGGGGAATGAGAGCAGACGATGTACCTGCTTTTGCCCTGCAAAAAAATATTGATAACAGATGCAATAAGTAATAAAATATAGCTGACAGACAGAGAGGAGATATAGAGATGAACAGAGCAGAAGCATTTGAATTATTAAAAAAACACAACAAAGAAGAATTTCATATCAGACATGGCCAGACTGTAGAGGGCGTTATGAGATATTTTGCCAAAGAGCTTGGCTACGGTGATGAAGTGGAGTTCTGGGGAATGGTAGGACTTCTTCATGATATAGATTTTGAGGAATACCCTGAGCAGCACTGTGTCAAGGCAGTAGAGATCCTAAAAGAGGCAGGCCTTGAGGACCGCCTTATAAATTCAGTTGTTTCTCACGGCTGGGGACTTACGGGAGCTGATGTGGAGCCGACACACGAAATGGAAAAGGTGCTTTACGCAACCGACGAGCTTACAGGGCTTATAGGAGCTGCGGCACTGATGAGACCGTCAAAATCAGTTCAGGATATGGAGCTCAAATCAGTCAAAAAGAAATTCAAGGACAAAAAATTTGCGGCAGGCTGCGACAGAGATGTAATCCGCAAGGGAGCGGAGATGCTTGGCTGGGAGCTTGACGACCTTATAAGCAGGACTCTTGAAGCCATGAAAACCTGCTGCGAATAGGACATAACATGGAGGAGAGAGATTTGTTAGAGGATAAGCTTGAAAAACTCAGAGAAGATTTAATCGACAAAGGAAATATAACTGTTGCGCTGTCAGGTGGGGTTGACAGCGTATTTCTTGTGTGCTTTGCAAAGGAAGTGCTGGGTGACAGGGTGACGGCAGTGACGGCGACTGCGCCAAACTTCGCCCCCGATGAAACAGAATATGCAAAGGCGCTTTGCAAAAGACTCGGAGTCAGGCACAAAGTCATAGAAATTTCCGTCATGGATGTGCTTAAGGACAACCCAAAAGACAGGTGCTATCACTGCAAGAAAAAAATATTTTCAGAGCTGATAAAATCAGCTGTAAATCCGGCAGACGGCACCAATCTTGACGATATGTCAGACTACAGGCCGGGAATGAAAGCCCTTGAGGAGCTTGGAATATGGAGCCCCCTGAAGGATGCAGGGCTTACCAAGGCAGAAATCAGACAGGCGCTAAAGGACAGGAACATCAGCATATGGGACAAGCCTGCGTTTGCGTGTCTGGCGTCAAGAATCCCATATGGCGAAGAAATAACCGAGGCAAAGCTTGAAGCCGTATACAGGGTGGAGTGTGCTCTTAAACAGATGGGTTTTACACAGGTTCGGGCAAGACATCACGGAGATATTGTCAGAATAGAGCTTCTGCCGTCGGAATGGGATATTGCTGAATTTAAGGAAATAGACAAGGCGGGCAAGGCCGCAGGCTTTAAGTTTACAGCCTTGGACCTTGAAGGCTACAAAATGGGAAGGATGAACGGATAAATGGAAATACTGCATACAATACTGCCGCTGCTGCTGGCGGCGCTTATCGGATATATCACAAACTACATAGCGGTCAAAATGCTTTTCAGACCATACCGGGCCGTTAAGATAGGAAAAAGGACGCTGCCCTTCACACCGGGAGTGATACCCAAAAACAAATCAAGAATAGCCAGAGCCTGCGGTGCTGCCGTTGAGGGAAGCCTGTTTTCACAGGAGGACATCAGAGAGGCTATGGCAGGCAGTATTACAAGCCTTGATATAGGGAGCGTCAGAATATCGGATATTGTAAGCGAGGAACTGTCAGAGCGACTTGCCGGGACACTTGCGGGCAGGCTGACGGGAGAAATAAAAAAAGCGGACATCAAGGGCATTATAGTCAGCAAAGGCGGAGCGATACTTGAGGAAAAAGTCAAAGACACTATGCTTGCGATGTTTGTAAACAGAGATATGATCGCCTCGTTTGCAGAGCCGATTGAGCAAAAAGTGCTGCAGTATCTTGACGGTGAGGGCGGCGAGTATCTGAAGCACAAAATCAAAGAGGAAATTGAAACAGTCAGAAACCGCAGCATAGGACAGGAGGCGGCAGAGCTTAACCTTGATATGGATAGGATTGCAGGCAGAGTGTTTGAGGAGTTTGTTGACAAAAAACTTGGCGAAGTCATATCGAAAATAAACATAGCCGCCGTAGTTGAGAACAAAATAAATCAGATGGATGTCAGAGAGTTTGAAACTCTGGTGCTGTCTGTGATGAAAAAAGAGCTGCAGGCTGTTGTCAATCTCGGCGCGCTGATAGGTTTTGTGATAGGACTTATCAATCTGTTTATATAAATAGAATAAGGAGGAGGGAAACCAATATGAGCAAACTTGCATTTCAGGGCGCAGCGATGATAGACGTTGTCGGGCGCCGATTAATACCCGACAGTACTGTAATTGTTGAAAAAGACAGGATTGTTTATGCAGGAGAAAGAAAAGCTGTCGATGCGGGCTGCAGTGTAACAGACATAACAGGCATGACTGTTATGCCCGGACTGATTGATACGCACCTGCATTTTTCGGGCAATCTTACGGGAAACGATTCCGACTGGGTGCTGGAGGATAATATCCAGAAGGCAGTTGTCGCAGTGCAGCAGGCTCATGAATGTCTTGAATCGGGACTGACTACTGTAGGTGAAATATCAAGATTCGGCATACATATACGCAATATGATTGAGCAGGGTGTTATGACAGGACCGAGAATTGCGGCTACAGGCCTGGGGTTTTGTGCAACAGCTTCCCATGGTGATTCCCATCTTCTTTCCGTCGAAAAAAACAGGGAATCGCACCCTTGGGCGGAATGTGCTGACGGTCCGTGGGAATTAAGAAAAGCAGTAAGAAAACGTATCAGAGAAAACCCTGACGCCATCAAAATATGGGCGACCGGCGGAGGAATATGGAGATGGGATACGCCTTCTGATCAGCATTATACCATGGAG
Organism: Christensenellaceae bacterium Phil1; assembly: GCA_963648745.1. GTDB lineage: Bacteria > Bacillota > Clostridia > Peptostreptococcales > Anaerovoracaceae > UMGS973. The sequence goes on along the minus strand of CAVJEY010000050.1, from coordinate 4,186 downwards.
GAGATTCAGGCTGTTGCGGATGAATGTAAGCTGAGAGGCATATCGTTGTGGTCACACTGCTCCGGAAGCGCATATAATTCGGTCAAAGCCGGAGCCGGCTTTATAATTCACGGCTTTGAGCTTGATGATGCAACTATAGATATGATGAAAGAAAAAGGTGTGTTTTTCTGTCCTACTATTAATTTTTTGCCTTCATGGTTTGAACAGTTTCCACCTGAATACAGACCCGAACGGCATGACGGCTACGAGGGCGATACCATAGCAGAAAAAGAAATGAACAGAATTTATGACAACCTCAGAAAAGCCGTCAAAAAAGGCATAAAACTCACAATAGGCTCTGATTCGTTTAATTCAAAAATGACTCCTTACGGCATAACTGCCATAGGAGAATTGTATGATTTTGTCGAGAAAGCGGGTATAAGCGAAATGGAAACCCTTGCGGCAGCAACGATAAACGGAGCGGAAGCGCTGGGATTTGCGGATATAACGGGGAGTCTTGATGCGGGAAAATCGGCAGATTTACTGGTTATAGACGGAGAACCTCTCAAAAATATAAGAGACATAAATTGTGACAACATGGCGATAATTATGAAAGAGGGCCGTTTTATAAAAAGAAGCTGTAAATAAGTATTAGAAGAGGCGCCGGATACTGTATGACATGGGATATTGTTTTTATATTGCAATATCCTTTTTTTGCGGGTATAATTAATTTATCGTACTTAATCTTTTATGAGCCGCGGCTCATTCAGACTGTTTCAGTAAGATTCCCGGATTTCATTCAGAATTAATATACAGAAAGGGCACATTTTTTGTGTGAATAATTATGACCGTAAATGAATTAAAAGCAAAAAAAGTGGCGGAGCTCAAAACTCTTGCCAGAAACTCAGGCATTGACGGATATGATGCCATGAAAAAAGCAGAGCTTGTTGAAGCTCTTGCGGCAGCGGAGGAGGCCGCAGAGGAAGCACCCGCACAGCCAAAAGAAACCACAGCCCCAAAAGGCCGCAGGACTGTTGTGCCGGACAAGGATGATGGCAGACTTGAGGTTGAAGGCATACTTGATATGTCGGATCAGGGCTTTGGCTTTCTCAGATTTTCCAATTTCCTTACAAGCGACAAGGACGTCTATGTATCGCCTACACAGGTAAGACGGTTCAATCTCAAGACAGGTGACAAGATAAGAGGCATATCAAGACCTCCGAGAGAGGGCGAAAGATTCGGAGCGCTGCTTTATGTGGTGACTGTCAACGATGACGAGCCGGGCGTTGCGATAAGAAGACCCGATTTTGACGATCTGACGCCGATATTTCCTTATGAGAGACTGTCCCTCGAAAACGGCAGGGATTTATCCCTCAGACTTATAGATCTGGTTGCTCCCATAGGCAAGGGGCAGAGAGGCCTGATAGTTGCGCCGCCAAAAGCCGGCAAGACTGTGCTTCTCAAAAAAGTTGCGACGGCAATTCAAAAAGGCTATCCCGAAATAGAGATGATAGTGCTGCTGGTTGACGAAAGACCGGAGGAGGTTACGGATATGAAGCGTTCGCTTGGCGATTCCGGCGAGGTTATATATTCCACCTTTGATGAACTGCCGCAGCATCATGTGAAGGTTGCGGAGATGGTGCTTGCAAGAGCGCAGAGGCTCGTAGAGCACGGCAGAGACGTTGTAATACTTCTTGACAGTATCACAAGGCTTGCAAGAGCATACAATCTGGTGGTTCCCGCATCAGGCAGGACCCTTTCGGGCGGACTTGACCCCGGCGCGCTTCACAAGCCGAAAAAATTCTTCGGCGCCGCGCGCAAAATGGAAGAAGGCGGCAGCATAACCATACTTGCCACAGCGCTTGTCGAAACAGGCAGCCGTATGGACGATATGATATTCGAGGAGTTCAAGGGAACAGGCAACATGGAGCTGCATCTTGACAGGAAGCTTTCCGAAAAGAGAATATTCCCTGCAATCAACCTCAACAAATCAGGCACAAGGCGTGAGGATCTGCTGATGAGTCAGGAGGAGCTTGAAACAGTATGGAAGATGAGGAGAGCGCTGTCCAATGCGGGAGTGCAGGAGGTTACTGAAACCATCATCGACTATGTGGCACACACAAAATCCAACAAAGATTTTATTCAGCTTATCAAAAAAATCAATCTTGAACAGGGGTAGAGGATAAACATATGGATTTAAGCAAAATATTTGTAAAAGACGCAAATCCCACAAAGATGGGCGGGCAGGCCGTAATGGAAGGCATTATGATGAAAGGCGGCCGGAAAACAGCCGTTGCAGTCAGACTTCCAAGTGGCGATATACACATCAAAACAGAAGAAAACCCAAAAAAAAGCGCATGGACAAAAATCCCCATAGTAAGAGGGGTAATTGTATTTGTCAACTCTCTGATACAGGGAACCAGAACACTTATGTACTCTGCAGATGTACTCGAAAAATATGAGGAAAAACTGGGAGAGAGCGCTCTTGCCGAAAAAGGCCGCTTTGAAACATGGCTTGAAAACCGTTTCGGAGAGAGAGCCGTATGGAACATACTCATAGCCATATCGGTAATCATATCGCTGGTGTTTTCGATAGGAATATTTGTTATAGGGCCGACAGCGGTTATCAACTGGATGACAGCCGTTACCGAAAATGAAATAATACTTAATCTGACCGAGGGGCTGCTTCGTATAGCCATATTTGTAATCTACGTCCTGCTCATATCAAAAATGAAGGATATACACAGGGTGTTTCAGTATCACGGAGCGGAGCACAAATGTATTCACTGTTTTGAAAACGGCAGAGAACTGACTCCCGAAAACTGTCAGGAGTTTTACACGCTTCACCCAAGATGCGGCACCAGCTTTCTGGTGTTTGTACTTGTAATATCCCTCATAGTGTTTTCATTTTTAGGCTGGCCGAACCTTGCCCTGCGAATAGTATCAAGACTTCTGCTTATTCCGTTTATTGCAGGGATTTCGTATGAAGTGCTCAAATGGGCAGGCAAAAGCGACAACTGGTTTATTAAAATAATATCAGTGCCGGGGCTTTATCTGCAAAAACTGACGACAGCGCAGCCTGACAATGAGCAGCTTGAGGTTGCAATAGCCGCAGTCAAAGCCGTAATGGACGAGGATGCGCCGATATATGAGGGTATAGCGGACAAAGACGGAAAATTTATTAAAACAGCAGAAGAATTTTATAATGAAGCAGGAGTTTGATTATGCTAAGACTTAAAGATTTGCTGGCAATGGGAGAAAACCAGCTGGAGCAGGCTAAAATACCGGACTATGCCCATGATGCCAGGGCGCTTATGGAATTTGCCTTTAATTTTGACCGTTCACAGATGTTTATGAAATGGTCGGATGATATAGATGACACGTGGTGTGACCGCTATCTTGATATAGTTCACAGAAGAGCTCTCGGCGAGCCGCTGCAGTACATAACAGGGGTGCAGAATTTTATGGGCATCGACTTCAAGGTCAACGAAAACGTGCTGATACCAAGGCAGGACACCGAAAGACTGGTCGAAAACGCCCGCCTGATAGTTGAGAGCAAAACCACCAAAAAAACAGCCGATCCCGAAAGCCCGTATATATATGAGGCTGTGACCGCAAGAAAAAACTGGAAAATTTTAGACCTTTGCTGCGGCAGCGGAGCTATAGGAATTTCGATGGCCAAGCTGTGTCCCAATGTCAAAAAAGTACTCTGCACCGACATAAGTGAGGATGCTCTTGCCGTAGCAAAAGAAAACGCTGCGGCTGCGGGAGTCGGGAAAAAAGTGAATTTTGCTGCAGGAGATATGTTTGAGGCTCTGGGCAAAAAAGCAAAATTCGACATGATAATTTCAAACCCGCCGTATATCGAAAGCAGTATTATACCAACCTTGCAGAGAGAGGTGAGAGAGCATGAACCTCTGCTTGCCCTTGACGGCGGAGCCGACGGCCTTGATTTTTACAGGACGATTATATCGCAGGCGCCCGGATATCTCGACAAAAAAGGCATACTGATGCTTGAGATAGGATACAATCAGGCGGAGCAGATAAGCACAATGCTTGAGGAGACGGAGGCCTTTGCAAAGACAGAGATTGTAAGGGATTACGGCGGCAACAACAGAGTAGTGTGCGCACTGCTGAAATAGAGGCCTTTGCGGGAAATACTTTTTTGAATTTAGATGTTTCAATGTCAAATGAATAGTGATATAAT
>CAVJEY010000049.1:0-12698 GCA_963648745.1 Christensenellaceae bacterium Phil1 | reverse complement strand
ATATTACAATCAAAGATATCAAAGCGTGCACAGGAGCAGGCTTCATAGTTGCCAAGACAGGTGACATTATGACTATGCCGGGACTTCCTAAAGTACCTGCAGCCGAAAAAATTGATGTGGACAGCACAGGCAAAATCTCAGGGCTGTTCTGATATATGGCGCAAAAATCTCCGAAGCGGTAAAGCTTAGGGGATTTTTTGTTCAGGCACTTTTGCATATCAATAAAAACCAAATATGCAATTGTTAAGCCCGCAAATTCGTGATAACATAACCATATATACGATTTGCCTGAATAAGGAGAGTAATTATATCAGATGCGAAATATGTAAATTGTGAACCCTGCCCGAACAGCGGCCAGGCAGGGTAAGTTTTACGGACAGGAGAGAAATAATATGTACAGATGTGCAGACTGCAGCAGGCTTGCCTGCTTTGGAGGAGACAGAGAGGGCGCTCCCGCAAACTGTCCCATGAGGGATATTGCAGCTTCGGATGAAACAAGAGAAGAATATATGAGCCCTGAAAACAACAGGTTTTTTGTGGAGGCTGCCAAAATAGAAAAAGAAGGCTACGGACAGTGGAACAGAGTCAGAGAAACCATAGAATTCTGCAAAAAAATGGGCTATACCAGAATCGGTATGGCATTTTGTCTGGGCCTTATAAAAGAGGCAAAGACAGTGCAGAGGATATTTGAATCGCATGGACTTGACGTTCACTCCGTAATATGCAAGACCGGCGGTAATGACAAAGGAATATTCGGCATACCGGATGACATGAAGCTTAGAGAAGGGCAGTTTGAAGCTGCCTGCAATCCGATAGGACAGGCGAGATTCCTTGCGGATGAGAATGTAGACTTTATAGTTGTCCTCGGTCTTTGTGTGGGACACGACTCACTGTTTTACAAATACGCGGCTAAGTATACGGACGCATTTGTGACAACACTCGTGTCAAAGGACAGAGCCACAGGCAACAACCCCTGCGCCGCAATATACTGCGCGGGAGGATATTTCAGGGATAAATTCGGAGACAAATGATGAACCTGTTAAGAAACACAGCAAAATTTGCAATGAGCCTTACCGCAGAGTATATAAATCCGGGTGATGCTGTAGTTGATGCCACCGTAGGCAACGGCAATGATACACTGGCGCTTTCAAGGCTTGTGGGCGAAACAGGCAAGGTGTACGGATTTGACATACAGCCCCTTGCGCTTATGAGGGCATCTGAATTTCTGATGCAAAACGATGCGCCCTCTGAAATAGAGCTTGTATATAACGGGCATGAGGAGATGGACAGGCATATATCAGAAGAAGTGGCTGCAGTGGTTTTTAATCTGGGGTATCTGCCGTCGGGAGAAAAACAGATTACAACCACAGCGGACACTACAATGTCAGCTCTTGACAAAGCCATAGATATGATTAAACCTGACGGCATAGTTACTGTTGTGATGTATCCGGGACACGCGGAGGGGCGGCGCGAAAAAGAAAAGGTGCTCGAATGGGGCAGCCGCCTTGACAAAAGCAGATACCACTGCGCGTATATCTCCATGATAAACCAGCCGGAGAATGCGCCCTGCATAATGCTTGTAACGAAGAAAAAATAAGAAGGGAGTTTCATACAATATGTATATAATGTGTGGTGATATCCGGACTGTTGAATTCAATCCGGAGTTCGAATATGAGATACTGAACGAAAAACTTGCACATATATACATATTGAATACCGGAAACATCAGAAGATGGATTGAAGAAAGAGCAGCAGACGGAGCCAGAGCCAATATAAGAGCGGTCAAGGGGTATCAGAGGATATCAAAGACTGCAGGCGATTATCAGACGGCAATGAAGGTAAATGCAGCTGTAATTACGGATAACTTCTGGGTCAGCGACTGTGACAGCCTTGCTTACGAGGATGTGGTTTTTCGTAAAAATGAATATTGGCGTCTTGCGCTTATGAGAGATATATCGGATCTGCCGGAAATTCCTTCGAGGACACCGGAGCTTAGCAATATCGGTTCGGAAGAAAAAGGCTGGAAGCCGGAGGCAGACGGCTGGTGGCTCTACAAAAATCAGAAGCCGGGCGAAAACCTGTCGGAGTATATCACATCGCGGATAGGTATGGATCTGGGCTTTAATATGGCGGAATATTATCTTGAGGCAGGCGGCAGCCTGATAAAAACCAGAGATTTTACTGCAGGCAGATACAATCTGCAGCATATAGACTGTATAATGACGGATCATTGTGAAAACGGCGTTGAAATTGCCGATGATGACTATCTGTACAATTACAGAAGCCTTTTGAGGCTTTCGGAGGCTATTGCGGCAGACTATATTAACATCTGTATATGTGACGCTCTGTGCGAAAACTTTGACAGACATACAAAAAACTACGGACTGCTTACAGACCGCAGGACAGGCGAGATAATATCCCTTGCTCCCAACTATGACAATAACAACAGTCTGTTTGCAAACAGGGGACTTGATATAAACAGAAACAGCGGAGTGATGAGGTACTTTACGGAGTTTGCGGCAAAAAACAGTATACCGCTTACAGTGCCGGATATTGATGCTAAAACCTTGGAGAATATCATTGCAGATGCGGGCAGAGCTTCGGAGTATGAATTTGACAGAGGGTTCCTTGAAGAGTTCATCACTTGCGGGATAGCGAGGCTGAGAGCAATATAGAGTATGTTTTCGGGTCGAAAATTGATAGTAAAAATATATAATACCCTTTCATTTTATGACAAAATACAACACATACAGGCTGTATAATCATAAAAAAGGGGTATTTTTTATGGAATATGTTAAATCGGATCGTACTGCTGCTGAGAGCAGAAAAAGCATGTATATTCTCAGAATAGCAGTGACGGCGGCAGTGGTGTTTCTGCTGTGCAGATATACTGTAACAGGGGGGTTTATGCCTGCCGCCGCAGCGCTTATGAGTATTGCGATAAGCGAAAACAGAATAAATTTCTATCTGCTTCCGGTGACAGCTGTTTCGTTTGCCACAATGTATATGGCAGGCATTGACATATGGCCGGATGCGGCGGCCTGTCTGATATGCTGTCTGGTGTTTATGGCGCTGCCCGGAATCAGCTTCACACTTCTTCAGAAGATGATTATAGTCTGTGCCGTAACAGTAACCTGCAGTCTTGCCTGCAGCCTGCTGCTTAATATTTTTTACAGAATAAACGTGTATTACATCGGAGCGGATATTCTGGCTCTGTGTGCGCTTTGCATTTCATTTAAGAACATATATGATGCGGGCAGAGGTAAAAAAATACCGGAGGATATACTGAGCGCCTGCATTGTATGCGCAGCAGCCGTACTGGCTTCCGGCATACAGTGGGAACCGGCGGTGTTCACAGGCTGCTACCTTGTAATTATATACAGCGGCTACACAGGAGGCATAAAAGAGGGAATAACAGCAGGAGCCATATGCAGCGCCGTTACGGTGCTTGGAGGCAGAGCAGGGCTTTCGGCGGCAGCCTTATATATGTTTGCAGGAATTGTTTCGGGGCTTGTCAGAGGCAAATCACGTATTGTGATTCCGGCAGCTTTGCCTGCGGCGGTATATATACTCAGTATGGTATCAGGCTATGATTTTCCTTATGCTGCCGTATACTCTCCAGCAGCGGCATCTGTTATATTTGCCCTTGTTCCGGGCAGGGTGCTGTCTGCTTTCAGCAGGAGGCTTGATATGCTGTACGGCAAAAAAAGAGGAGAGCAAAGAAGCAGAGATAAAAACGCCTGCGCGCTGCTTCACAAAACAGCGGACAGGCTGCGTCACATTAATATAGACAGTAAAAGCGCTCTGGCATACGGATTTCAGGGGGCTGCAGAGATTATGGACAAAATAGCCGGTGAAATCGGCAGCGATGCGGCGCAGAGCCTTGATATGGGCAGAAGCTTCAGATACAGGACAGGCAGCGCGGTTTACTCTGCAGGCGGCGGCAGCTGCGGCGATTCAAACCGCATAAAAATTTTAAGCGACGGCAGACTGCTTATAGTGTTAAGCGACGGAATGGGCAAAGGCCGGGAGGCCTCGGAGGAGAGCAGCATGACTGCAGACAGCCTTGCAGGCCTTATAGATACAGGCTTCAGCCCCGAAACCGCCATAAAAATGATGAACAGCGTAATATCCCGAAAAAAAGACAGATTTCCAACTGTGGATTTATGTCTGCTTGAGAAAAAAGGCGTTGCGAGAATATACAAGATGGGAGCCGCATCGACAATAATAAAAAGAGGCGGCAAAGTCTATGCCGTTCATATGTCGGCGCTTCCTCTGGGCATATCCTCGGGAGTTGCCATAGAATACAGCGGAATCAGATTGAGGGCGGGTGATCAGCTTATGATAATGTCAGACGGTATTGCCTGTGCAGACAGAGACGACATGGAAATGAAATGGATAAAGCAGGCGGTCCTTGAGATACAGTCAAAGGATCCGCAGACGGTGGCAGACCTTATGATATCAAGGGCAACCCAGAAATACGGCATACATGAAAAAGACGATATGACAGTAATATCGGTTATGTGTGAAATATAGCCAAAACAAGCTACATTTTTGCGCAGAATCGTGATACAATACAGTTGTTATGAAGAAAACAGATGTATTAAAAACAGTAAAAGAAACAATCATCCAAAACAGACTTATACAAAAAGGAGACCATATTGTACTGGGGCTTTCGGGAGGCCCCGATTCAGTATGCCTTTTTTCTGTTCTGAGGAAGCTGTCGGAGGAGCTTGACATAACTCTGGAGGCGGTTCATATCAATCATAAGTTCAGACCGGGAGCGGCAGAGCTTGATGCTGAGTATGTGCAGAATATATGTGATGAGGCGGGAATAATATGCCGCCAGTACGAGACAGACTGCCTGCAAAAGGCCGCAGACGAGGGACTTACCGCAGAGGAGGCGGGCAGGATTGTCAGATACGAGGCCTTTGACGAGGTGGCGGCAGGATGCCGGGGGCCTGTAAAAATCGCAGTTGCACAGAATGCCGACGACCAGTATGAAACGATGCTTTTCAGGCTTATCAGAGGTACGGGGCCTGATGGCCTTGCGGCAATCCGGTACGAACGCAGAAGCGACAGAGGTTTCAGTATAATCAGACCGCTGCTTGATGTCGAAAAAAAACATATACTTGAATACTGCGAGGCAGAGGGACTTTGCCCGAGGATTGACAGCACCAACGCTCAGACGGAATACACCCGAAACAAAATCAGACTTGAGCTGATACCGTATATTGAGAAGAATTTTAACAGCGGCTTCAAAAGCTCTCTGGCAAGGCTGTCATCGGTACTCAGCGATGACAGGGACTATATGCGGCAGCAGACCTCGGAAGCGATGAAAACTGTCTGCAGAGAAGACGGCACGGCAGATGTCACAGCTCTCAGAGCTTTTCACATAAGCATCAGAACAAGAGTCATAATGCGGCTGGCAGAGATTGCAGGCCTCAGAGAAGATGTGGCGATGGCGCACGTCAGAGCGATAGACGGGCTTGTCTGCAAAAACAGTCCGTCGGGCAGAATCAGTCTGCCTGCAGGCTTTGAGGCTGTTTTTGAATACGGAAGCCTGCGGATAACAGATCAGAACCGGCAGGAGCAGCAGACGGCTGCAGAGGGCAGAAGGCTTACCGCGGTATTTGATGCGGACGAGGTTAAAAAAGCTCATCCCGGCAGTGAAATTGTGATAAGAACAAGACAGCCGGGAGACTATATTCATATAGGTACAGGCACCAAAAAAATACAGGATCTGTTTGTGGACCTCAAAATTCCGAAGGACAAAAGAGACTGTATCGAAATGGCGGCGGCGGATTCGGAGATTCTGTGGGTGGCAGGCTACAGATACAGCAGCAGATACAAGGTGACAGCAGAGACAAAAAATACCCAAACGGTTGAAATAATTGTTTTGCCGTGATAAAATGTATTGATATGATTTGTTTATAACAACAAAACGGGAGGAAATCTGATTTGAACAAATTTGCTAAAAACATAGGAGTATATATACTTATATTCGCATTAATTTTAGGTTTCGCATATTTTCTCAACTTTGACGGCGGAGATGAGGTCAAAAACATACCGCTTTCAAAGATGATAGAATACCTCGAAGCAGAGAAAAACGGCACAGACAAAATAGACGAGATTAACATAGTGGGTACTGAAATCACAGCCACACTTGCGGACGGAAGCGTTGTTTTCACAACCTTTGACTCCTCGGCTGAAATCGGATATCTTGTAGAGAATTATGTAGGGCCTCTTTCCAAAGACGGCGCGATTAAATACAGCAGCCAGCCAAAAAAAGAATCGCTTGTGGCATCGCTGCTTCCAACCCTTATTATGATAGCCGCACTCATATTCCTGTTTATGTTTATGATGAATCAGGGCGGAGGCGGCGGCAAGGCCATGCAGTTTGGCAAGAGCAGAGCCAGACTGCAAAAAAGCTCGGACCTCAAAAAAGTCACATTCAAAGATGTTGCGGGTCTTGACGAGGAAAAAGAAGAACTTTCGGAGGTTGTCGATTTCCTCAGACATCCTGCAAAATACAGAGATCTCGGAGCAAGAATACCTAAGGGAATACTGCTTGTGGGTCCTCCGGGCACAGGTAAGACATATCTTTCAAAGGCTGCGGCAGGCGAAGCCGGAGTTCCGTTTTTCACAATAAGCGGTTCGGACTTTGTCGAGATGTTTGTGGGCGTGGGCGCATCAAGAGTCAGAGATCTGTTTGATCAGGCCAAAAAAAATGCGCCATGCATAGTGTTCATAGACGAAATAGACGCGGTAGGCCGTAAGAGAGGCGCAGGTCTTGGCGGCGGCAATGACGAAAGAGAACAGACTCTCAACCAGCTGCTGGTTGAGATGGACGGCTTTGCCGAAAACTCCGGAATAATAATCCTTGCGGCAACCAACAGACCTGACGTTTTAGACCCTGCACTGCTGAGACCGGGCAGATTTGACAGACAGGTTGTAATAGGCATACCCGATGTCAAGGGCAGAGAAGAGATTTTTAAGGTTCACTCCAAAAACAAACCGCTTGACAAGAGCGTTGACGCAGGCGTGCTTGCAAGAAGAACACCGGGATTTACCCCTGCGGACATAGAGAACCTGCTTAACGAGGCGGCGCTTCTTGCGGCCAGAAGAAACGGCAGAACAATCCGCATGGAAGAAATAGAAGAAGCCATCACCAAGGTTATAGCAGGACCTGAAAAAAAGAGCAGAGTAATCAACGAAGAAGAACGAAAGCTCACAGCCTATCACGAGGCAGGTCATGCAGTGGTGGCAAGAAGCCTTCCGAAGGCAGACCCTGTTCATCAGATTACGATAATCCCAAGAGGCAGAGCCGGCGGATTTACCATGACGCTGCCGAAAGAGGACAGATCCTACGGCACCAGACAGGGCATGAGAGAGCAGATACTTCATCTGCTTGGCGGTCGTGTGGCAGAGATGCTTACGCTTGATGACATCAGCACAGGCGCAAGCAACGATATTCAGAGAGCCACAGATATAGCCAGAGATATGATTACAAAATACGGCTTCAGCGAAAGACTGGGAACAGTAAACTACAGTGATTCCGAAGAAGTGTTCTTAGGCAGAGATTTTACAAGCAGCAAAAAATACTCAGAAGAAGTTGCTGCGGAGATAGATGAAGAAATCAGAAGAATGATAGGAGAATGCCTCGAGGAAACAAAAGAAATTTTGAGAGCGCATATGACAGAGCTTGAAAACGTTGCACAGGCGCTGCTTCTGGTTGAAACTCTTGACGGCGAGCAGTTTGAAAGACTGTTTACGGGCGAAGTGTCACCTGATGCTTTGGCTGATGAGCTTAATATCAAAAGACAGGAGCAGGAGATAAAAGACGAGGAGGAGCAGGCAAGAGCCCTCAAAGAAGAAGCGGAGGATCTTGCAAGATATGATGGCGATTATCTGTCAGACGATAATGAAACAGACGGGGAAGCAGACGAAACAGATGAAAAGCCTTTCAGATCCTACGATGAGATAGGAGAGGAGGACAGAGATGAAGACAACCGTTAAAGGATGTATGCAGCTTGATATTTTCAGAGATGCTATGCTTGCAGCAGGAGAAAAAGGTCTGGGAAGAAAAATAAGATACGCATCTGTTCTGGAACCGTCTGACCCTGAGGAAATCAGAGAGCTTGTAGACTGTGAGGACAGGATATTCATTACCGGCTTCTTCGGTGCCAGAGATGACAGCAAAAGACAGGCGGCAATAATCAGAGAGCTTGCGGAGCAGAAGGCAGCAGGCCTTATAGTTCTGTATGTGGGCAAAATAGTAAAGACTGTCGAAGACAATGTCATAAAGGCCGCAGATGAGGCGGAGCTTCCTCTGATAGTGTTTAAGGACAGCAGTGCGGAGTACGGCGCTGTACTGAATGCAATAGAAGAAAAAGTGATATACGGCGATAATTTCGACAACAGCCTTATCAGCAACACGATATTCCATCTGCTTGACTTTGACAAGCATCCGAATTTCCAGTCGGCCCTCAAAAAAGCCGCAATCAGCAACGGATTTCAGATGGTGCTGTTAAACGAAAACTACGGACAGATACTTGCTGTCGAAACAAGACATCAGACATCAATAGATGAAGCAATCAGAGCCGCAAAAGAAAAACGCATAAGCGGCGGCGAACATTCCACATTCTATACTATGGTGGGAGTGAACGGCGTTCTTACATACTGGGGACCTGTTGTGATCTCAGGAGAAAAATACCTGATGTTCATAGTTGATAACGACGACCTTTACACTGCGGCGGAGATTACAAAGCTTGCAGAAATTATAGAGCTTGCCATGGGTATGTGGAAATACACCCCGGAGCGCGACTCAAAATCGGAGTTTATCAAGGCGATATGCAGAGGCAACAGCAGCCTTGCCAAGACGGTTGCAGAGGAGGCCGGAATCGATACGGACAGAATCCTCAGCGTGTTTACGGCAAGGGGCATAGAAAACCCCGACTGCGAGAGGACTATGGCAGTCTTTGAAAAAGAAAAAGACCTGCGCATAATGAAATTAAACGATGAGGATGATTCCTACGGCATTATACTTGATACTTCTGTAGATAATGACGATCACAAGATAAACGTTCTGGCGCTGTATGACAAGCTCAAAGAAACAGAAGGCGTGAGAATCTGCCATGTTACGGGTTTTGAGGATATTGACGGCGCCTGTGATGCATACAAGCTTATCACAGAAGCAAGAAGCCATGTGCAGTTTGTGTTTCCTTTCAAGAGAGTATTCACAAAATACGAGCTTACGCTTGTGTGCAACTGTATCAGCATACAGGTGCAGGGCGGTTTTGTCAAAAAAGCATATATGGAGCTTCTTGAGGTATTCAAGGGAGTGGGCGGCAACAAAGGCAGACAGCTTCTTGAAACTCTCGAAACCTTCGTGCTTGATGCGGGCATGAACAGCAGCAAGACCTCGGACTTTATGAGAATACACCCGAATACGGTACAGTACAGACTGAAAAAAATAAATGAGCTTCTCGGAGCAGAGATAACAGGCAACCGCATAATACCGGGACTTACCATAGCTTTGGCGCTCAAAAGAATAGAAAGAGCTTCATAGCATACTAACAAAAACGGCAGCTGTGAAAGTATGTCGTTTTTCATTTGTATACAGGACAGACTGTTGAGTTTTAAGAATAATGTATACACACAGAAACAGGTTGCAAAACCTAAAATATTATTATATAGTTATTTTGATATGGAGTTTCCATTTGATTTAGCTTCAAATCCAATATACAAGGAGGAAATATATATGAATAAGCTTGAAGAGCTTCGTCAGATTAAGCAGGAAATCGCACTTGGCGGAGGTCAGAAAAAAATCGACAGCCAGCATGCCAAAGGCAAGCTGACAGCAAGAGAAAGACTTAACATATTATTTGACGAAAACACTTTTGTGGAAATAGATGTTTTTGTTTCCCACAGATGCACTAATTTCGGCATGGCAGATGTTAAGGCTACAGGCGACGGCGTTGTAAGCGGCTACGGTACAATCAACGGCAGGCTTGCATATGCGTACGCACAGGACTTTACTGTACTTGGCGGTTCGCTGGGTGAATATCACGCAGAAAAAATCGTTAAGGCACAGCAGATGGCTCTCAAGATGGGCTGCCCTATTATAGGACTTAACGACTCAGGCGGAGCAAGAATACAGGAAGGCGTAAATGCACTCTCAGGTTTTGGCAAGATATTCTATAACAATACTATTTCTTCAGGTGTTATTCCTCAGATTTCAGTTATTATGGGACCTTGTGCCGGCGGCGCTGTATATTCGCCTGCAATTACAGACTTTGTATTTATGGTTGACAAGACAAGCCAGATGTTCATTACAGGACCTCAGGTTATCAAGACTGTAACAGGTGAGGAAGTGTCGGCAGAGCAGCTTGGCGGCGCTATGACACACAACACCATCAGCGGTGTTGCTCACTTTATCGGCAAGGACGATGAGGATACATTAATGCAGGTAAGAGAACTTCTCACATATCTTCCTGCAAACAATATGGAAACAGTTCCTGAGGTTGATTCAGCAGACGACCCTAACAGACTGATTCCTGAATTCAACGACATCATACCTGAGAACCCTAACAAGGCTTACAATATGTATGATATCATCAAAGGACTGGCAGATGACGGCAAATACCTCGATGTAATGCCTCACTATGCAAAGAATATGATTACCTGCTACATCAGAATGGCAGGCAGAACAGTAGGCGTTATTGCCAACCAGCCAAAGGTTGGAGCAGGATGTCTTGACATCAACGCTTCAGACAAAGCGGCAAGATTCATCAGAAGATGTGACGCATTCAACACACCCGTCCTTACAATCGAAGACGTACCGGGATTCCTTCCGGGAACAGATCAGGAATACGGCGGAATCATCAGACACGGAGCCAAGATGCTTTATGCTTACTGCGAAGCCACAGTTCCTAAGATTACAATGATATTAAGAAAAGCATACGGCGGAGCATATATCGGAATGTGCAACAAAGAGCTCGGTTCTGATATGGTGCTTGCATGGCCTAGCGCGCAGATTGCAGTAATGGGAGCATCAGGCGCTGCCAACATCGTATTCAAAAAAGAAATCGCGGCATCAGATGACCCTATTGCCAAGAGACAGGAAAAAATCGACGAGTACGAAGAAAAATTCAATAATCCGTACAGAGCAGCAGAGAGAGGCTATGTAGATGATATTATTGAACCTGCAACAGCAAGACAGAGAGTTATCAGCGCACTTGAAATGTTAAGCTCAAAGAGATTGTCATTACCATCAAAGAAGCATGGTAATATTCCGCTATAAGTTGGGAGGTATGGACTATGTCATTAATGGAACAATTTGCTGATCCTACCTATTTTGAAGGATTAACATTGTCTGAAAAACTGACAGGTGCGACCGTAACGATGTGTATGGGTCTTGGAATCACTTTCATTGTACTGTTTGTTCTCTGGGGCTGTATAGCCGTTATGGCTAAATTTACACACAGACCTGCAAAGAATAACGAAAGCATCGAAGCAGCAGCGCCTGCAGAGGCCAAGACACCTGCAGCACCTGCTCAGGCAGAGAGCATTGAAACAGCAGACGGCGAGCTTGTTGCAGTAATTGCAGCAGCAGTTGCGGCAATGGAAAACACAGTTGTAAGCAATCTTGTTGTCAGAAAGATTACAAGAGTTTCGGGACCGACAAATGCGTGGGCAAGCGCAGGTCTTTCAGAATGTATAGATAGTAGAAGAATGTAATTAAAAGGAGAATATTAAAATGAAGAAATATAATATTACTGTAAATGGCACTTCATACGAAGTAGAAGTTGAAGAAGTGGGCGCAGCAGCAGCCCCAGCCCCTGCAGCAGCTCCGGCACCGGCTCCTGCCCCTGCCCCTGCCCCTGCAGCTCCTAAAGCAGCAGCACCGGCTCCTGCTCCTGCACCGGCAC
The DNA here is from genome assembly GCA_963648745.1 of Christensenellaceae bacterium Phil1. Classification (GTDB taxonomy): domain Bacteria; phylum Bacillota; class Clostridia; order Peptostreptococcales; family Anaerovoracaceae; genus UMGS973. Next base: position 765 of record CAVJEY010000049.1, on the reverse strand, counting down.
CTAAGGCAGCCCCTGCAGCAGGCGCACAGTCAGTAACTGCTCCGATGCCGGGCACAGTTCTTGATGTAAAGGCAGTTCCGGGACAGGCAGTAAACAACGGTGATGTTCTGATTATCCTTGAAGCTATGAAGATGGAAAACGAAATCGTGGCTCCGGGAGCAGGCACTGTAGATACAGTACCTGTATCAAAGGGCGATGCTGTTAACACAGGAGATGTTCTTGTAACATTAGTATAATCGCAGAATCAAAACTCAAAGACGGCGGGACTTAAACGGTTCTGCCGTCTTTTTGACGGTTTTTGAAAATCTTTGCAGAGACAATCAGGTTGTGATAAAATTTTTTATCAGAGAGGAGGCCATATGCAAAATTGCCGGCCGGATTGGGTTAGAAGATGATATTGAAGTATCTTTGATGATGCAAGATGAGGAAACCTTTGAAAAGAGGCTTGCAATTCTGCCGTTCTATCGCAATGTGAAGAAAGAAGGTCTGATGCAGACAAATTCTGTGCAGCGATGAAAGAATACCTGGCGATAAGGGGTGTGGAATTAGGTGCCAAAAGAGATGCTGATAACAAATAAATAACGAAACAATTCAGCAGTTTACTTGTTGCAGACTGCTTTTTGTGCAACGGGCAGTCGCTTAAAACACAAAGATAATCGAGCAGGAAACCAGGCACCTTATACAGGGCATCTGGCTTTCTGCTTTTATTTTTTGCTCTGCAATGTTTATATAAAAATTCCTTGGTAAAGGTAATTTATATATCCA
>CAVJEY010000048.1:4013-13134 GCA_963648745.1 Christensenellaceae bacterium Phil1 | reverse complement strand
ATAATATAGTTAATCTGTTAGAGAATGGGAGGTCAGACTTGTGAAAAAACTACTTGCGATACTGTTATCACTTACAGTGATATTTACAATGATTCCTGCAGGAGTGTATGCAGATGAAACAGGCAACCGGCAGCAGAGCGGCCAGAATACAGGAGAAAATGTCAAACCCGGCATAGATCCGGACACAGTGCATCTTAACGGTGTTACAGACAAAGTGCAGGGTGTGTCGTATGATGCGGCTATCACCTTTGCCGACAGAACCTACTATTACAGGAGTATTTCAGAGGCAGTAAAAGACGCCATTGCAGACGATGTTGTAACGCTGCAGAGAAATATCGCGCTGTCTGAAAACCTGTATCTTTATACAGAAGTTCCTGTGACATTAGACCTTGCGGGCAAGACCGTGACCTGCGGCAGCAGCAGAGTGTTTACAGGCTATGACGGCACTAAGACATACAGCAGTGACATCACATTTACGGATACCGCAGGCGGAGGCAAGATATATGCCGCATCAAACCAGGTTGCCGTATATGTTTCAAACGGCAGATTCACATTTTCGGGAGGCTCGATAGTAAACACCTACAGCCCCGAAAAGGGCGGAGCCTATGGTATTTATGCCAAGAGAAACTCGGAAGTTAATATAACGGCAGGCTCTGTGCTTGCCGAAACAGCGGTTATGGCATGGCCTGCAACAGTAAACATCACAGGAGGTATTCTGCAGGGCACATATCAGGCGGGGCTTCGCGTCAACGGAGATCAGGAAACTCAGACAGGCGCTGTTGCCAATATATACGGAGGCTACATATCATGCTTTGACTATGCGGGCATATACGGAGACGACGGTGCGACCGTCAATTTCTATGGCGGATATGTCTACGGCAAATACGGTGTATATCTTTATGACCAGTCGGAAGTTACGATAAACGGAGGCAATATACAGGGACGTGACGCTTCGGCCGCAGTTGCGCGTAAGAGCAGACTCACACTTAATGAGGGAACGCTTGACGGCTCGGTAATAACAGAGTATGAGGGCGCCACATTTGTAATGAACGGCGGCAGCGTTCAGACCACCGGCAGTGATATTGCGATTATGGGCAATGCAGAGGCAGGACACGGAGGCGTTACAATAGTAATAAACGGAGGCACGATTACCTCTGATGCCACAGCTCTTTACCTGCCTCAGTCGGGAACAACCACAATCAAAGGCGGCAGCATTACAGGCGCTGCAGGCATAGAAATCAAATCCGGCAGACTTGAACTGTCCCCCATATCAGATGATGCGCTTACAATAGAGGCTCTGGGAACCCCGTATTCGGGAGGCACTCCGGACTCAAACCTTGACAATGAGGACGGAGCCGCAGTTGCTGTTACGGGAGATGCCGCATATTCGGGAGATATAGATGTCACTGTATCCGGCGGTACATTCAAAAGTGCCTACGGTATTGCCTTCTGGGCGTATAACCCCGATGGCAGCCGCTGTATCAGAAACATAGATATATCCGGCGGCATATTCACAGGCGGCAAATACAATTCCAAAAAATATTCGGCATGTGCGGCATATAACGCCAAAGGCTTTGCAAGAGGCGGAAGCTTCAATACAGATCCGGCAGCCCTTGTTGCCAGAGGCTGCGTTTCCGTAAACTCCGGCGATCTGTTTGAGGTCAGCAGCGGGGTTGTATTCAAGGGTGAGAAATCAGACATTGCAGCAGATGCGGCATCGGGAAACACAACCAGAACAATTACAAGAACGGGAACAGATGCAGATTCAAACCCTGTGCAGCAGATTACAATGACAGTTACGGACAAAACAGGAGCTCCTGTAAAAACCATAACAGAAACCTCATATGAATACGAAAAAAACATACTGAAAGAAAAAATTACAGCAGTCAGGGATGAAACCTCGTCAGAAGTGACAGTCCGCATCAAAGGAGATATTACTGAGGAGGCTGTAGCGGATGCGAAGTCTCTGCTCAAAGAATCAGAGCTTGAGCTTGTCTCAACCGGAGGCGGCAGCGTGCTGCAGATAATAGGGCTCTGTACGGAACAGAAATCCCTTGCAGTTAAAAAATCAGTGTTTAATTCCATCATGCAGACAGGTACTCTTGAGGTTCAGACAGCAGACGGCACATACAGGTTTACCGCGGAGGAAATGCAGCTTATAGCCGATAAATCATCAGGTGAAAACATAACGCTTTCATCTGAAACGGCAGAAATAATCAGACAGCAGCGCATAGACAATGCAAAGGCCACAAAGCCTGCGATTGCATCAATAAGCAAAAAAGATTCACTGGTGACAGTTAAATGGAACAAAAAATCAGGCGTTGACGGTTATATATTAAAACTGGTAACAGGCGGCAAAACCTATACCGAAAAAATAACGGATGCGGACACTTCGGAATTTACATTCAGCCAGAAGGTCACCAAATCCTACAGGGTCAAAGCTGCTTCTGTTACAGAGGTTGACGGTCAGGAGATAACATCATCATACAGCTACAAAACCTCGGTTGTAAAACCGACTGTATCAAAGATATCAAAGGCCTCGAAAACCAAAAAAGTAACGGTCAGATGGAAAAGAATGAGCACCGTTGACGGCTTCAGAGTAAGACTTGTATACAATGGCAGGACTGTTACGAAATACATATCGGATCCGAAAGCGGTAAGCCATACATTCAGCACTAAGGTAACAGGCTCATACAAAATCAAAATTTCATCATATTCAACTATAGAAGGCAAAAAAGTTTACTCGGCAGAAAAGACTTTTTCAAAAAAATAGCAGGAGAAATCAGCTGATGGGGATTCTTGACAAATTAAATGACAAACAAAGAGAGGCGGCTGTCCACAGGGACGGTCCGCTTCTGATTCTTGCAGGCGCCGGAAGCGGCAAAACCAGCACCATGACCTGCAGAATAGCCCACCTTATATTAGACGAGGGCATAAACCCGTACAATATACTTGCAGTGACCTTTACCAACAAGGCTGCAGGAGAAATGAAAGACAGAGTAGAGCAGCTCATAGGCAGCACCAGCGGCATGTGGATTATGACATTTCACTCCGCCTGCCTCAGAATACTCAGAATGAACTGCGAGATACTGGGCTATGGCAGGGATTTTGCGGTTTACGACCCTGCAGACCAGAAAGCCGTAGTCAAGGCAATAATCAAAGAAAAACAGCTGGAGAGCAAAAAATACCCTCCGGCATATTATCTGTCCATAATCAGCTCATGCAAAAACAGCGGCATGAGCCCGGAGGACTATATAAATTATGAAGGCGAGAACTTCATGACAAAACCCGTATATGAAGTGTTCAAAGCTTATCAGAGCACCCTCAGAAAAAACAACGCGATGGACTTTGACGATCTGCTTCTGAATACCGTCAGGCTGTTTGAAGAAGACGAGGCAGTGCTTCTCAGATATCAGCAAAGATTCAGATACATAATGGTTGATGAGTATCAGGACACCAACAGAATACAGTACAGATTCATAAAAATGCTTGCGCAGGAGCACAATAACCTGTGCGTGGTCGGAGATGACGACCAGTGCATATACCAGTGGAGAGGTGCCGATATATCCAATATTCTCGACTTTGAAAAAGATTTCCCGGGCACTAAGGTGGTAAAGCTGGAGCAGAACTACCGCTCCTGCAGCAATATACTTGATGCGGCTCACTCTGTCATAAGCAACAACACGCGCAAGGACAAAAAACTGTGGACAAGCGCCGAGGCAGGCAGCAAGGTCAGCTATTACAGAGCCGATGATGAGCGCGATGAGGCCGAATATATAGCCAGAGAAATAGCCATGCTCAAATCGCCCGACCTGAAATACAGCGATTTTGCGGTGCTTTACAGAACCAACGCGCAGTCGCGTACATTTGAGGAGGCACTGTCAAAGAGAGATATTCCATACAGAGTTTTAGGCGGGCTCAGATACTATGACCGCAAGGAAATCAAGGATATGATTGCATATATGAGGCTTGTTGCAAACCCTGCGGACAGCCTTTCGCTTGCAAGAATAATAAACGAGCCCAAGAGAGGCATGGGAGCCAAAACCGTTGCCAAGCTTCAGACGCTGGCAGAGGTCAGAGGTCAGAGCCTTTTTGATGTGCTGTGCGATGAGGAGACGACAGACGGCCTTTCGGCCAAATCACGCCCTCTTGTAAAGAGTCTTACGGAGTGTATTCAGAGATACTCGGCCGAAAAAGACAACCTGAGAGTTTCGGATATATATGACGGACTTCTCAGAGATTCAGGATATTATGATGCACTCAAATCCGCAAATACGGTGGAGGCTGAGGGCAGAATAGAAAACATACTTGAATTCAAGTCGGTGATATATGATATGGAGGCCGAAGAAAGCAATATTTCACTCAGCGAATTTATGGAAAAACTTGCGCTGCTTTCGGATATAGACAACCATGACGAAACAGAGGATGCGGTGGTGCTTATGACACTTCACTCCGCCAAGGGGCTGGAGTTTCCGGTAGTGTTTATGCCGGGCATGGAGGACGGCCTGTTTCCGGGCTGGAGAGCCTTAGAAAAGCCTGAGGGCATTGAAGAGGAGCGCCGCCTCTGCTATGTGGGCATGACAAGAGCAAAAACAAGGCTTTTTATGACAGGTGCGCAGGTAAGAACCATGTACGGACGCACTGACTACACCAGAGAATCGCAGTTTGTCGGAGAGATAGACAGAAGGTTTATGGAGGGCGATGCCGTATATGAAAAAAAACGGGGAGACCGTTTCGGCAACGGCGGAAGTCCCGACGGATTTAACGGACCTGCACCCGCAAAACCGTTTGATTCACTCAAATATGCGAAGCAGAATATGGCATCAAAAAGAAGCGGCGGAGTAAACTTGTCTGCGGGAGATAAGGTAAACCATGCGAAATTCGGAGAGGGTCTTGTCATAGAGCTATCCGGCAGGACTGCAGATATAATGTTTGATTCAGTCGGCCTTAAAAAAATCGCCGTGGATCTGGCACCCATTGAAAAAATATAGAGGTATATATACTGTGAAAGAAAAAATTCGTGAACTTATAGAGCTTTTGAACGAAGCTTCAAAAGCATACGAGCAGGGCGCAGGCGAGCTTATGTCCAACAGGGAATACGATGAGCTTTATGACAGGCTTGTGCAGCTTGAAAAAGACACCGGCATAATTTTTGCGGACAGCCCCACAAGAAACGTAGGCTATGAGGTGATAAGCGACCTGCCAAAAGAAGCGCATCCCAAACGGATGCTGTCTTTAGACAAGACCAAAGACGTCGGACAGCTCAAATCATTTCTCGGTGAGCAGAAGGGAGTTCTTTCGTGGAAAATAGACGGACTTACGATAGTTTTGACCTACGAAAACGGAGAGCTTTCAAAGGCAGTTACAAGAGGCAACGGAGAGATAGGCGAGGTGGTGACTCAGAATGCCGGAACTTTCAGGAACCTGCCGGTTGAAATACCGTTCAAAGGCAGGCTTGTATTAAGAGGCGAGGCTTTTATCACCTACTCGGAATTTGAAAAAATAAATCATATGATTGAAGATGTCGAGTCAAAATACAAAAATCCGCGAAACCTGTGCAGCGGCAGCGTCAGACAGTTAAACAGCGAAATTACGGCAAAGCGCGGCGTCAGATTCAATGCGTTTGCGCTGGTTGAAGCTGCAGGAATCGACTTTGGCAATTCAAGAGAAGCACAGCTTGACTGGCTTGACGGGATGGGCTTTGACACGGTGCAGCGAAAGATGGTTGATGCAGGCAATATAGAGGAGACGGTAGGCTGGTTTGCAGAGCATATTTCAGATTACGACATACCGTCAGACGGCCTTGTGCTGATATATGATGATATACAGTACGGCACCTCGCTTGGACAGACTGCCAAATTTCCAAGAGATTCCGTTGCATTCAAATGGAAAGATGAAACAGCGGTGACAAGGCTTATAGAGATAGAGTGGAGCCCCTCACGCACCGGCCTTATAAATCCTGTCGCCGTATTTGAACCGGTACAGCTTGAAGGTACGACGGTTTCAAGGGCTTCTGTTCACAACCTGAGCATAATGAAGCAGCTTGCACTTGGCGAGGGTGATGAGATAGAGGTATACAAAGCCAATATGATAATACCTCAGATACTCGAAAACCATACAGGAAGCGCATCGGTAAAAATACCGGAGGTATGCCCTGTCTGCGGAGCGCCTGCAGAGATAAGAAACGATACAGGCGTTGAAACTCTGGTTTGCCCGAATCCCAAATGTCAGGTGAAGCATATCAAGTCCTTCACTCATTTCGTATCAAGAGATGCGATGAATATAGACGGAATGAGCGAGGCTACAATCGAAAAATTCGTGGACGCGGGCTTTATTAAAAAATACGGCGATTTTTTCAGGCTTGACAGATTTGAAAACGAAATCAGCAGCATGGAGGGATTTGGTGAGAAGTCATTTAACAATATAGTCGAAGCTGCACAGAAAGCCTCGCATACTACGGCCGCAAGACTTCTGTATGCACTGGGAATAGCCAATATAGGGGCGGCAAATGCCAAGGTTATAGCCAGAGCCTGCGGCGGCAGCTGGGAGAAAGTCAAAAGCCTTGACTATGAGCAGCTTGTTGAGATAAACGGCATAGGCGATGTGATGGCGGCAGACTACACCGCATATTTCAAAGATGCGGACAATCAGGAGATAATAGCGGATCTGGAGCAGGTGGTTTCATTTGAGCAGGAGCAGCAAGCTGACATGGCGCAGAGCCTTGAGGGCAAAACCTTTGTTATAACAGGCAGCCTCAATCATTTTGAAAACAGGCAGCAGCTCAAAGACCTTATAGAGAATATGGGCGGCAGGGCAGCAGGCTCTGTAAGCAGCAAAACCGACTATCTTATCAACAACGACAACACATCGGCCTCATCAAAAAACAAAAAAGCAAAAGAACTTAACATACCGGTTATAACCGAAGAAGAATTTCTGGAGATGATAAACAATGCTTAAAACAGGCAAACTTGACAGTGAAGTTTTGAAAAGGATAATATTTGACAACATTAAATTCAAAAGAGATGAAATAATAACAAGACCGGGGATAGGAGAGGACTGCGCGGAAATAGATTTCGGCGAATATATATGCGTGATGTCTACAGACCCGATTACAGCCTCTGTAAAAGACATAGGCAGGCTGTCGATCCACATATCCTGTAATGACATAGCCTCAAACGGCGTGCAGCCTCTGGGAATAATGCTGGCCGTAATGCTGCCTGAGGGCACTACAGAGGAAGATATAGAAACCATAATGAAACAGGCGGCGGCAGCGGCGGAGCGTATGGAGGTTGAGATAATAGGCGGCCATACCGAGATAACGCCGGCAGTAAATAAGCCTGTAATAGTGTCTACTGCCATAGGCAGGCAGCCAAAACACAAGGTCAGACAGGAAATCAGAGAAGGAGATAAGATTTTCATAACAAAATTCTGCGGCATTGAAGGGACCGGTATAATTGCCTGTGACTGCAGAGATGAAGCGGCAAAAATACTTACTCCGCAGGAGCTTGCCGAGGCTGAGGCAATGCTTGATATGGTAAGCGTTGTAAAAGAAGGTGTAATTGCCGGTGATACAGGCGTATCGGCAATGCATGACATAACAGAGGGCGGAGTGCTTGGCGCAGTCTGGGAGCTCTGTCAGGTGGCAGGACTTGGTGCAGAGATTAACATAGCGGATATACCGGTAAAGCCGGTTACCAAAAAAATCTGCGCACACTTCGGTATAGATTACCTGCGCCTTATATCCAGCGGATGCATGCTTATAATAGCGCCGCCGGAAAAGCAGAGGGAGCTTGAAAGCCGCATTGACATGATCAGATGCATAGGGGAGATCAGACCTGCGGATTACGGCATTATGATGATTACAGACAGGGGCGCGGAAGAAATCGCACCGCCGGAAAGTGACGAATTATACAAAGCAGTTAAATAAGGAATAAGGGAGTTAGAGATACAACATGAGAAACGGTAAAAAAAGTTCTATTTTTAGGAAATTAGGCTGCATAGCTGTTGCAGCCGCAATCATTATAACATCGGTATATCCTGCTTTTGCAGACAGCACCGATTATACAATTCAGAGTAACAGATATGTGCAGAACATGAATATGGACAGTCAGATACAGTCGCTTGATCCCAGACTGTATCTGGACGCATCTCTTGGAGAAATGAGTGAAACCAGACAAACCCCTATGACAGAGGAGGAGCAGAGTCAGATCAGAGAGCTTGGCATAAAGATTCTGACAGAGTCAGGGAAAAATCCCAATCTTATGACGGATTACGAAAAAACACAGGTGTTTCATGACTGGATCAAGGATCATTTTTACTATTATCACGGAGATGATGTGAAGCAGAATCCGGCGGATCTTTACAGAATGTATGAGGCAGATGAGCAGGGGCGCGTTCTGACATGGTGCAACGGCTATTCCGCAATGCTTATTGCATTCTGCCGGTCACAGGGAATACCTGCAACAACCGTTGCAGGCCATTATATAAGATGTTCAAAATCCGCAACGGTTTCAGAGGCTGATGAATCATGGAGAGCCGAGGCGCTCACAAGACCTCTTACAATGAGAACTCACTGGTGGACTATTGTATATGTCAACAAAAACGGCATAAATCAGTGGGTGCAGGTTGACTGCAATGCGGACTGCTATAACAGCTTTTCAAGCGGGGAATATACAACCTCGTCATCTGACCTTATAGACAGATACAGTCAGGTTCTTTTTGCTCCCGACCTGTATACGTTTTCAAGAAGTCATATAATATGGGGATACAGACTTGGAAGCCACAGCATGGCATGCTTTTTTGACGAAAAAGAAAAACAGCAGATAAGCAGTTTCCTTGAGCATTCATATATGAATGTGACAAACGGCGAGAGGATAAACGGAACATCATATAACAAAGCAGCCCCTGAAACATGGTTTGCCCAGAACAGCAAAACCGAAGGCTTTGGAAACGGCAAGCTTTACAGATTGTATTTCCCTGCAGGCAGAAATATTTCAGGCGAGCTTGTGCTGAATGGTTTTGAAAAGCTCAGAAATATCAAAATAACAAATAATAATATAACTAAACTTGATGTTACAGAGTCTCCGTCAATTGTAACCGTAAATGCCTCAGGGTGTATGCT
>CAVJEY010000048.1:0-4003 GCA_963648745.1 Christensenellaceae bacterium Phil1 | reverse complement strand
GGTAATAAATGCGCAGGGAAACGGTACGGTTTCCGTTCGCTCGTATCTTAATGATTATTCGGAGCCAAGACACAGACTTGTCGGCAAGGCGGACACAGGATATCTGTTTGACGGCTGGTACAGCAGGCAGGGGCTTGTAAACACCAAATCGGATATAATATCAACAAAAGAAGACAGCTTTGAGTATACCGCGGTATTTAAGCATAAGATGGAATATCTTAATAACGAAAGTGAGATTTCGCAGCTGCTGGCGTTTTTGGGATATGAAAAAAACGGAATAAGCAACGGGACCAAAATCAACGGCACTGCATATGATTCAACAGATGCCACCAAATGGTTTCCGGCATCCTGTGAGACAAGAAGCGAAAAGTCGGGGAGGCTTTACAAGCTGTACGTTCCGGACTACTCAGGAGCGGCAGGAGCGTTAACACTAAACGGTTTTGAAAAACTGAGAAATGTCAAGGTTTCAAGGAATCCTTTAGAAAGCCTGGAGCTTACGGACTGCAAAAATCTTGTAACGGTTGCTGCTGTGAACTGCAGCCTGCAGTCGGCTAAAGTGCTGGGATCCTCAAAAATCACGCTGATAAATCTGGAGGGAAATCCTCTGAAATCGGCAGAATACACCTACCGGGGAGGGAAAACCGCAAAAATCTATGCAGGTGACGGCGGTACAATAGAGGTAAAATCATATCTTAACAGCAAGAACCAGCCAAGGCATATGCTTGTGGCAAATGCTGATGAAGGATATGAGTTTAAGGGCTGGTACAGCGGAAGTAAGCGGATAAATAAAAAAGCAAAAATAATATCTGTTAAAAATACGGATTTTGAATATAGGGCTGTATTTGAAAAAACAGAAACCGAAGATGAAAGTGATGAATAAAAAAAGAGGAAACATACGGAAATATCTATAAATCGATATTTCCGTATGTTAAAAAACCAAACATCCGTAAAAAACGACAAAAATTTAACAAAACGGTGGGAATTTATCCCGATACAGGACAGAACACTTTTAGAAGGTAAAGTGTAAAAATCGAAAGGAGGGATACTTACATATGATGATTTTTGGGGTTCATATCGGAGCAGCGGCAATATGGCTTGCAGCGGCGATATTGCTTTTTATAATAGAGGCAGCTACTGTAGGGCTTACCACCATATGGTTTGCAGCAGGCGCACTTGCAGCGTTTGTGCTTGCCATGTTTGATATTCCGGTGGCTGTTCAGATTGTTGCGTTTTTAGCGGTTTCGGTGTGCCTGCTGGTGTTTACCAGAAAGATATTTGTAGATAAGCTGCATGCAGGCTCCGAAAAAACAAATACAGATGCGCTGCTGGGTCTTACAGCTACGGTGGAGGAGGATATTCTGCCGATGCAGGTGGGGCAGGTCAGCCTCAACGGACAGATGTGGTCTGCAGTATGCAGAGGAAACGAAACTGTTTCCAAAGGCAGTCTTGTGGAGGTTAAAGCGATAGAGGGCGTCAAACTTGTAGTTGCGCCTGCAGAGAAAATTTAAGGGAGAAAACGAATGTATATGTACAGTGTATCAAAGTTTTTAATTATAGTTATTGCGATAGCATTCCTTGTATGGCTCATAGTTTCAAATATAAGGATAGTGCCGCAGGCGAGAGCATATGTTGTCGAAAGACTGGGAGCATACACGGCAACGTGGCAGGTTGGTCTGCATTTCAAGCTCCCCGTTATAGACAAGATATCCAAAAAAGTTTCACTCAAAGAAATGGTAATAGATTTCCCGCCTCAGCCTGTAATCACCAAGGATAATGTCACCATGGAAATCGATACAGTCGTATATTTTCAGATTACAGACCCCAAGCTTTATACATACGGGGTGGAGCATCCTATGGATGCAATCGAAAACCTTACGGCGACAACCCTGCGTAACATCATAGGCGAACTGGAGCTTGACGAATCACTTACCAGCAGAGAGCATATCAACACCAAGATAAGGCTGGTGCTTGATGAGGCTACGGATCCATGGGGCATCAAAATAAACAGAGTGGAAGTCAAGAATATAACGCCGCCTAAAGATATACAGGTTGCAATGGAAAAACAGATGAGAGCTGAGCGCGAAAGAAGAGAGGCAATTCTGATTGCAGAGGGCGAAAAGAAATCGGCAGTCCTGATTGCCGAAGGCCAGAAAGAAGCGGCAATACTGCAGGCAGAGGCCAAAAAACAGACAGCAATCAAAGAAGCAGAGGGTCAGTCCGAGGCAATACTCATGATTAACAAGGCGACAGCAGACGGTCTTGCAATGATAAAAGCAGCAGGCGCAGATGATGCCGTGATTAAGCTCAAGAGCCTTGAAGCCTTTGCAAAGGCTGCAGACGGCAAGGCTACCAAAATTATTATTCCGTCTGAAATACAGGGGATTGCGGGGCTTGCGGCAACAGTGGGAGAGCTTGTAAAGAGCAATGAAAGCGAGCAGCAGCTGAAAACAGGAGAAATGCCGAAGGACAAGAAAAAGTAAAATAAAGGGAGGCATGTATTAATGCAGTACAGAATGAAGACTCATCAATTATCGGAGAAGCAGATTGAAGAAATTTTAAGGTAAGAACAGGTTGGCATACTGGCAACGATAAATGAAGATGGAAGTCCGTATGCCACACCAATACATTTCGTATATAATGATAGGAAGCTATACATGCATGGATTGCCTGCCGGACAGAAGATTGAAAATATAAGACGTAATGGAAATGTTAGTTTTATGGCATATCATATGAGTGGCTTGCTTCTTGATGAAAATGAAATTCCTTGTGATACCAATACAGCTTATCAGAGCGTAATCATTAGTGGGAACGCTTCATTTTTAACTGAAGTGAATGCTAAAAAATCTGTGCTTGAGCGAATTGTAGAGAAATACACGCCACATTTGTCAAATAAACCTTTGCCGGAAAAAATGGTTAAAGGAACAGCGGTAATAGTGGTCGATATCAAATCTATGTCGGGTAAATATTGGGAATGATTTGTAGAATCAGTGATTAGTTTTTAGTTTATGAAGTTGCAGGAATATCGTTTTATGTAAGTGAGGAAACATTAAAATCGGAATTGACAGAGGTAATGAAATGTTTGAAGAATTAGGAATTAGTTTTGGCACAGCACTAATCGTCTTACTTGCATTATATTTTATAATTAAGTGGGCGGTCAAAAATGGAATAAAAGAAGCCTATAGGGATATTACAGGGAAAGTCACTACCGAGGATATTGAGGCAGAACAAATATGTAACGAAGAGGAAAAATAGTTAATAAAGAGAGGTGCATATGCTATGCCAGGTATACTCGTGGTTGAAGATGATGAAAATTTAAATCGTGGAATTACATTTTCACTGAAAAAATCCGGATATGAGGTTTTTTCAGCAGAATCAGTGAAAAAAGCGAAAAGAATTGCAAGTGATAATAATGTGGATGTTACCATTTGTGATGTGAATCTTCCGGATGGGAATGGACTGGAATTTGTAAGGTGGATGAGATGCAATTATAATACATACATTATTTGTCTTACAGCACTAGATCAGGAGATGGATCAGGTCATGGGATATGAAGCAGGGGCAGATGATTATATTACAAAGCCGTTTAGTCTTTCGGTACTTCTTTTGAAAATAGAAGCACATTTCCGCCGCAGACAGGAGAAAACGGAAGCCGGAAAGATGATTTCGGGAGATATCGTATTTATCGCAGGAGAAATGAAAGTCCTGATAAAGAGTCGTGAAATCAGTCTGACAAAAACGGAGTTGAAAATGCTGACTTTTTTTCTTCAGAATCCGAAACAGATTCTTTCAAAAACACAAATATTGGAAAATGTGTTTGATCTGGAAGGGGATTTTGTGGATGAAAATACAATCGCTGTCAATATCAGAAGACTCCGTGAGAAAATCGAAGACAATCCGGCTGCACCGGTCTATATAAAGAATATCAGAGGTCTTGGGTATATATGGAATCAGGAGGTAAGGCAGTGACAAAGAGATATCGCAAGAAGATTACAGTAGTGCTCTC
>CAVJEY010000047.1:0-13192 GCA_963648745.1 Christensenellaceae bacterium Phil1 | reverse complement strand
GCAGTATTTTGCCCTGCTCAGATATTGTGAAGCTGTCAATAATATTATCGTTAACATCAAGTGAAGTCACTTTAATATGGTTGTTTTTTATCTCAACATTCTGGTAGTTAGGCACATATTCTGCCGTTGAGGCTATATAGTCAAGGTTTCTTGAAGAATACAGCTTGCCTCCCGAAACACCCATAACATATGTAATACCGTTCAGCTCTTTTGTTCTCATATATACCTGCTGATGTCCGCAGAGAACAAGATCGACTCCCGCATCTGCAAATATCTGCTCCCAGCTGCTTTTTACCGCATCGGAAACTCTGTCACTTACCACTGTGTAAACAGGATGATGAGTTATTACTATCTTCCATTTACATTCCGAACCGTTCAAATCGGTCTTAATCCATTCATTGACTGTCTGAAGGGTTGCTTCTGTAATTTTGCCCTTGCGATATGCTTCAAATATATCGGAATTTACTACCTGAATATGACAGTCATTTTGGTCAAAGGAATAGAACTCCTCTTCAAAACCCTGCGGGCCGTTTTCAGGCATGGCAAGGATTTTTTTCATCATCAGAGGTCTTATCTCGCTGTTGTCATTACATTCGTGATTTCCCGCAGCAAATGCCACAGGAACTTTGCCGAAAACAGATGCGGCGCGGCTTAAAAACTCATTCCAGTCAATACTGTCCTGTCCGTTGTTTATCATATCTCCGCCCATTATATAAAAGGCTGTTTCGGGATTTTTTTCATATGATCGCTCCAGCAGCTTCTGCCATTCATCATATTCCTTAAAGTATCTATTGTACTGGGCATCTCCCATAAATACAAAAGAAAAGCTCTCAGTGCCGCCTGCTGTACGGATCTGCTGCACATCTCCCCCGGAGACTCTGTAGTAATAGTCTGTATCCGACAGAAGCCCGGACAACTGAGCTTCATATACTCTGTAGTCTCTGTTTTCAGAGCTGTATGCCTGCTGTGCCGTGACTGTATTGCATTCCGAAAGGTCAGGGCTGCTGCCGTATTCCACACAGGCACTGCCTGTGCTGTATGGCGCCCACCACGTCAGATTTACAGAATCACTGCTGCCTGCCACCTGACAAATTATATTTGACGGCTCTGTTATGCTTACTGTTTTGCTCTGAGCATACACCGCCGCAGGTACAGCTATCAGTGCCGCAGCTGCGGCCACCAGCAATAATCTTTTTATTTTTTTCATTTTCTTTCCTTTTCGTTAGATATAAATCAGGTCAGACTTTTTCGATTATATCATTAAATTCGCTTTCAATTTGTTGTTCAAACAACACCTTTAAGCAAAATCCTCTGCAGAAAACCACATTTCTTATACATTTCCTCTGTTTTATACAGTTTTCATTTGCCTATATTTCCTTGTATCTTCTGCGAAAAAATGATACACTCTAAGCATAAGGAGGTGCTGCTTATATGAAGATTGCAATTAACGGCTTCGGCAGAATCGGAAGACTTGCTTTCAGACAGGTCTTTGGCGATAAGGATATAGAGATTGCAGCCATAAACGATCTTACAAGCCCTGATATGCTGGCATATCTTCTGAAATATGACTCAGTACAGGGACAGTTCAAAAACCACGAAATAACAAGCGATGATACGGCTATAATCGCAGACGGCATCAGAATACCCGTATACAGCGAGGCTGACGCCTCAAAGCTGCCGTGGAGAGAGCTTGGCATTGACATAGTGCTGGAATGTACGGGATTTTTCACTTCAAAAGCGAAATCACAGGCTCACATAGATGCGGGCGCCAAAAAAGTTCTCATCTCGGCTCCTGCAGGTGATGACCTGCCGACCATCGTTTACGGAGTAAACCACAACAGACTTACCAGAGAGGACAACATAGTTTCGGGAGCCTCCTGCACGACAAACTGTCTTGCACCTATGGCAAAGGCTCTCAACGATTACAGAGAAGTGCGAACAGGGTTTATGACAACCATCCATGCCTATACAGGCGATCAGAAGATACTTGACAGCCCGCACAAAAAAGGCAACAAAAGACGCGCCAGAGCAGGTGCCATCAACATAGTTCCAAACAGCACAGGCGCCGCAAAGGCAATAGGTCTTGTCATACCTGAGCTTTCGGGCAAGCTGATAGGCTCCGCCCAGAGAGTACCGGTTCCATCAGGCTCAA
Source organism: Christensenellaceae bacterium Phil1 (assembly GCA_963648745.1). Classification (GTDB taxonomy): domain Bacteria; phylum Bacillota; class Clostridia; order Peptostreptococcales; family Anaerovoracaceae; genus UMGS973. The sequence goes on along the minus strand of CAVJEY010000047.1, from coordinate 11,040 downwards.
TCACAATTCTTGATGCCACCCTCAAAGACGAAACAGAGACAGTGAGTGTTGAAGGCATCAACGAAATCATGCGAAAAGAAGCAAACGAATCCTTTGGATACACCGAGGAGGAGATAGTATCAAGCGATATTATCGGCATGAGCTACGGTTCGCTGTTTGACGCAACTCAGACACTGGCTCAGAGATGCGGCACCAAAATATATGAGGTAAGAGTTGTCGCATGGTACGACAATGAAGCAAGCTACACCAGCCAGCTTATAAGGACGCTAAAGCACATGGGAACATTATTATAGGAGGTATATCATGGCAATTTTAGACAAAATCACTACCGCAGCAGGTAAAGCTGTAGACAAAGGCAATGACGTTATAGAAATCACAAAACTCAAAGCAAAGATTTCATCTGCCGAAAAAGACATTGTATCGCTCAAATGCGATATAGCCGATTTTTATCTCAAGCAGAGAGAATCAGGCGAAACAATAGATGCAGGCATTGCTCCCGTAATGACGCAGATTGACGAAAAGCTTGAAGAAATCAAAGCCTTAAATGAGCAGATTCAGACTATAAAAGGCTAGCTTACAGACAGGAGGTGCGCGGCATCTCCTGTATTAAATTTGCCGGAACTCAAATAGTGTAATTTTAGTGTAAAAATAGTGTAATTTTTTCGGAATACGAGTATAATTAGATATATCACCTGAACTTGGGAGAATTCATATGATTAAAGTAACACTCACAAACAGTATTCTGAAGCAGATATGTGCAATTGACGAAAACAGGTTCTCTTTGAGTACAATCGCGCTTCCTGCAATTACTCAAAACAGACTCAAAAAAAACTCCAGAAAAAAAAGTTCCTATGCATCTAACAGAATAGAGGGAAATCCTCTTTCCGAGGCTCAGGCAGACAGGGTTATCGACGAAGATCCCCACAGGCATTTTCTGAAGCCTGAGCAGGAAATACGCAATTACTATGCAGCGCTTCAGTTTCTTGACGAAAAACTCAAAAACAGGACACCTTTTTCAAAAGAGCTTGTTATGGCGGTTCAGTCAATAGTTGAAAAAGGTCCCTCAAAAGAAAAAATCGGTCTGAGAGGCGCCATGCCGCCCGGGTTTCTGTTTGCTGTATATGATTCGGGCAGCAGCAATGCGGAATATATACCGCCGGAATACTCGGACATACCCGCTCTTTTGGACGAACTGACCGATTATGTCCATACAACCGATGACCATCCGCTTATAATTGCGGCTGTTGTTCACTATCAGCTTGTAACAATACACCCTTTTGAGGACGGCAACGGCAGAACTGCGCGGCTTATGTCAGGATATATTCTCGATTATTACGGCTACGGGTTTCAGGGAATAGGCTCCCTTGAAGAATATTTTGCATATGATCCGGAGGAATATTACAGTTCCCTGCAGATGGGGCTTCCGGCGCTGTATTATGAAGGCAGAAACAATCCGCCTCATCCGGAAATCTGGATAGAATATTTTCTGAGAATGATGCTGCTTTACTCCGGGCGCGTATGCGAAATTTCAGGGAATTCCGGCAGAGATGCAGTGCTTACAGGGCTTTCCCATCTGAAAGCAAACGAAAAAGCCCTGCTGAAGCTTCTTCTCGAAAATAATATGTATGAGTTCACACCGCTTGAAGTCAGCAGAATCGCCGGGGTGACAAACAAAACAATAATCAACAGATGCGTAAGACTTGCAGATAACGGCTTTGTTGTTCCGGTCACAGCAGGCAGGCGCATACGAACCTACAGGCTGAGCGACTTCACAAAATCAAACGCGGAAGAAATCATCAGAATAATCAATCGGTAATTATAAAAATGCAGCAAGGAGGAAGTTATGCCGTTTATACTGTTGTTCATACTGCTTGCGGCAGGTACCGCCGCATATATATATTTCAGCAAAAACGCAGATCGCTACAGCAGGCGCAGATCGAAAACAGAGGATCCGCCCGATGTGATTTATCTCCCCTGCGATACACAAACATCAAAAACAGACAGCAAAGAGGAGCAGTAGCTCCTCTCTAATCTTTTTGGGCGCTCATGCCCACAGGCACGAACACCTTAGCCTCTTCATTTTTAATCTCAGTCGTAAGGATTCTGACATCCACTCCGTAAAGCTTTCGCATCATTTCCTCGTTGAGCACCTCTGTAGAAGACCCCGCAGCCACAAATTCACCGTTCTGAATCACAAATGATTTGTCTGCAAACAGCAGCGCGTGCTCAGGGTTATGGGTTGACAAAATGATGGTATAGCCGCCGGCTGCAAGCTCTTTGATCTTTGCCATCACTTTGTACTGATTGCCGTAATCAAGGTTGGCTGTAGGCTCATCCATTATGAGTATTTTAGCATTCTGCACCAGCGCTCTTGCCACAAGCACAAGCTGTCTTTCACCGCCTGAAATTCTGCCAAAGCCTCTGTTTCTCAAGGATTCTATCCCAAGCTCTCTCAGGGCTTTTTCGGCTGCTTCAACCTGCTTTGCTCCCGGAGATTCCAGAAGCCTGAGGCTTCCTGTCGTACCCATAAGCACAATATCTATAACATCGTAATTAAATACAGGAACCGTCGTCTGAGGAATATATGCGATTTTCCCGGCAATTTCGGTTCTGTTCATCTCTTTTATATTCCGGTCGTCTATAAATATGCTGCCGCTGTAGCCTTTGAGAAATCCCAGTATGCAGCGAAACAGCGTGCTTTTGCCTGCGCCGTTTGGGCCTATCACCGCCACAAGGCTGCTTTCGTGAGCTCTGAAGTCAATGTTTTTGAGTATCGGGGTGCTTCCGTATGAGAAGCACAGGTTTTCTGTTCTGATTCTCATGTCCTGCTGCCCCCTTTTAAGATAAGGTATACAAATATAGGGGCTCCTACAAACGATGTAAGTATGCCCAGCGGGATTTCCGCCGTAGTTGCAAGTCTTGCAATATTGTCAACCACCATAAGAAAGCTTGCTCCAAACAGAGCCGATGCCGGTATTATTTTTCGGTAGTCATATCCGAAAATCATTCTGCAGAAATGCGGAATCACAAGTCCCACCCAGCCTATCATGCCGCTTATGGCAACACTTGAAGCCGTAAGCAGCGTGGCGCATACTATCACTATGAATCTCAAAGCCGACGTGTTGATTCCCATGGCCTGGGCTTCTTCCTCTCCCACTGTCAGCAGATTCATTCTCCATTTGAGCAGAAACAGAGGCACGGAGCCTGCTATCATCGGGAATATGACAAATGCCACGTCCTGAGGCTTGATTGATACAAGGCTTCCCATCAGCCAGTATGTAATTGCGGGGAGTGTCTGCTCCGTATCCGCCACAAGCTTCACAAATGATGTGCATGATGTAAACAGCGAGCCTATCATCATTCCCGCCAGTATCATGGCAAGTGTGGCGTTTATTCTGCTGACCCTGCTGATGCCGTAGGCCAGCATTACAGCCGCAAGACCAAGCACAAACGCCGAAAGGGATATGCCCATGTAGCCTGCGCCAAGAAGTATCGCAAGAGCTGCTCCAAAGCCTGCGCCGGAGCTTGCTCCCAGTATGTCAGGCGACACCATGGGGTTCTGGAACATCCCCTGATAGGACACGCCTGCAAGGGACAGAGCCGCCCCTATGACTGCGGCGGCCAGAACTCTCGGCAGTCTTATCTGAAATATCACGTTTTCGGCGGCGTCCGGCCAGCTCTGCGGGATGTCAAACACACCCGACAGTATAATCTTTATTAACTCCACCGGGCTTACAGGATACCTGCCCAGCATAAACGAGCCGAAAAACACCACTATGAATATCACAACAAGTATTGTGAACTTTATTTTGAATTTCTTTGTTTTCTCTGCTGTTTCCATTAAATATTACTGTTTTCTTTCTTCAGATTATTGTTCCATTCCATAACATACGGCAGTATTTTATTATAAATCTGCTCCTTGTTGCTGCCGTCAAGGTAAAAAACCTCCGCCTTCGGGTGGTTTAACACTCTGTCAATAAAATCGGCCTGCTTGCCGCCTTTTACAGAGGCCAGCACCGGTATGTCGCCGTCAAGATGAGCAAGCACCGCCCGGCAGAATTCCGGAACACCCTCCTCCATGAACCCTATTTCGTCCATGACAATGATGCCGTCATCTGCAGCCTCAAGGTATTTCATGCCAAGTGTGCGAAACACTTCAAGGTTTATGGTTCTGTCTTTTGTATTGCAGTCGGCCACATAGTTTTCACTGCTCATATGGCCGTCTGCCCTGCCTGCCGGATACATATATATTTCATGGTATCCGTCTTTTTTCTCTTTAACGATTCTGGTGCAGAACCCGTATACGGGGACACTGCACTGCGCTGTGATGCGGTCAATTATTTCTGTTTTGCCGCTGCCTCTTTCGCCATAGATAAGTATATGTCTTACTGCCATTAAATTACCGCTGCCTTTGTCACTTTTTTAACCTTGCCGTTCACAGATATCCTGTGAGTTCCTTTTTTGACCCAGATGTATGCATAGCTGTCTTTTGTATTTGTGTATACGTGCGAGGAGGAATTAAAGCCTATCGCATAGCCTGCCCCCTTGTATACTGTTTTGCCGTCAACCTTCACCGTATTGCTGCTCTTAGGAAGCTTAACCTTCACTCTGTAGTAGTTTTTGGTAAAGGATTTGCATACTATCGCCTTGCTGTCTCTTACAAAGGTTTTTTCGGTTTCGTGTATTTTGGAGTAAACCTTGAGGCTGCCTCCCGTAACCTTCATTGATTTGCAGTAAAGTGCAGAACCGTAGGTTGATTTGGCTTTTCTCTCATCCGCATCGTTTGCGCAGATAAGAACATTGCCTCCCGTTACGGTCAGATTTTTAACATACAGTGCATAGATTTTGTTTGTATCCGAAACGGCCGCAAATGTGCCGCCCTGTATTTTAACACTGCCTCCGAGTCCGTTTACTATGCCGCCCGGCCCGCCTGTTCTCTCATCATCATACAGCTTGACTGTTGCTGATTTCTGAATATAGGTGCTGCCGGATGCAAGCTGCATTGCATAGTTGCCAAGGCCCGATTTGGCATACAGGCTGCCGCTGCCGCTGACATATGATGTCCCCTTAATCATAATGCAAGGGTTTTTGTTGCCGCTTTCGGTACAGCTGTCTATGAAGCTGTTTTCTCCCTCTATTTTAAGCTCTGCACTGTCAAGTGTTATGACTGTTGCAGGGTTGTTGATGTTAACATTTTTAACTGTAACAACCGAACCTTTTGAAGCATATATATCAACTCCTGTCAGCGACTGTCCGTCACCGTCTAGGGTAACACTGCCTTTTACGGTTATGGTGCCTGTGGCTGACGGATCGATATAGTAGTAGCCGCCTGTAAGCGTCACATCGCCTGCTGTGTATTTTTTTGAATACAGTGCGTTTATCGCCGTATTTCCTTTGGACAGGTCATATTCTGCCCATACTCCGTCATTGCCGTCTCTGGCAGGTACTGCCGGAAGGGTCAGCGAGGCTGTTCCTTTGGCAAATTCTATCTTTTTGATTGTTTTGCCGGAAGCTCTGATGAGCGCCACATATGTTGCGTCTTTTTCGCTTACTGAAACAGTGACACTGCTCTTTATGTTTTTGCCGTTCCAGTCCTTACCGTCTTTTTTGAATATGTATGCTCTGCCCGCAGGAGCTTTCGGAAGCTCTACGCTCTCACCCGAATATACGGTTTCACTTCCCGTATAGTCTCCTGTGTAGGTTACTGTATAAACTGTCTTTTTCCCTATATGACTAAGCACAGGGAACTGTCCCTCTTTGCCTGTAAACATGCCTTTTGCATTTTTGTTGAGAGCTGCCGCGAATGCACTTCCCTTCATTGAGTCTGAGGTTTTGCCTGTTACCGATACATATTCGTGACCGTTTACCTGCGACTGGTTTCCGAATGCGTCAATAACGTTAATATAGTAGGTTTTGTCTGCGCTGTTGTTTATCGATATATTGAAATTGCCTGCAATGGCGCCTTTTTGCGCTCCGCTGACCTCTCCTGCATTGTAGCAGTTGTAAAGCTCTATGTTCTGGGCATAGCCTGCAAGTCCGCCTGCAGTATTGTCTGCCGAAACGCTTCCCTGATTGTATGAATTCTTCACTGCAGGGATTTCCCAGCCTGTGGTATGTCCCGCAAGCCCTCCGGCATAGTTTGCGGCAGTTATCTGTCCGTAGTTTGCAGATGAGCTGATGCAGCCTGTAGCCTTGCCTATGATACCTCCTGCCGTAGCAGAATCCGCATGAACATCTCCGTAGTTTGCAGATGTTTTAATGCTGTCTTTTTTGACTGTGGTTTCACCTGCAATACCGCCTGCATTGCTGCCCTTTGCCGTAACGCTGCCCTTGTTGATGCAGCCTGAAATGACAGTGCCGCCCTTGGTCTTGGCCGTAATGCCGCCTGCGTTGCTGCCTTTTGCCATAACGTCAACATAGCTTGTGCAGCCTGTGATTCTGGCAGCATCTCCGTATGCTGCTATACCTGCCGCACTGCCGAGAGCCTCAGATGTGCCTCTGACTGTAACGTTTTTAACCGTACCGCCGTATACATATCCAAACAGTCCTGAATAGCTGCCGTCTGTCCTGGCGCTCATTGCCGTTACGGTATGTCCCTGACCGTCAAATGTGCCTCTGAAGCTTTTTTCGCTTGATGAGCCTATGCAGCTCCAGTATCTGGTGCCGTCTGTGCCGTCATTGTTTTTTAGCGATATATCATCTGCAAGCTTCACGGTCTTCCCTTTGAATGTATATCCTTTTGTGTTTACAAGGTAAGCAAGTCCCGCAAGCTGGTCTGCCGTTCTGATTGTAAAGCTGCTGTCTGAAGAATTGTACCAGCTTGTGTCCGCAAGAGATGTCCATTTTTTCTCCTGCGTTTTAGGCTCTGCCGTAATCGTAAGTCCCTTTGATACCGATGTGGTCACCTTGTGTATTCCCGATTCGTTGGAGTCGGAAGTGCCGTCACCGTATGTATAGGTGTATACGAATTTTCCCGTATATTCGAGGCTGTCGTCATCAGGTGCAGCGCCGTCTTTGAGCACAGCTTTTGCCGTGATAACATCAAGCTGATATATTCCGTCGCCCTTTAATATCTGTCTGTCTTTAACATATACTGTTTCACCGCCGCTTAGTACAGTTCCGGCTTTTTTGCCCGAAATGCTGTAGCTGTCATCTGCTTTGAATTCAACATTGCCTTTTTCGAGTCTGATGAATTTTGCGGAAAGCGTCACATCCGATGTAACCGTATAGTAATCCGCATATATGTCACTGCCTCCTGCAGTATATGTGTCAAGCGTGTATCCGCCGTCAGCCTTATATGAAAGATGTACCACGCTGCCGTAAGGCACCTCGCCCGAAACACTTCCGGTAATTGTGCCTCCCTGCGCCTGATTTACCGTCACTTTACAGGTCTTAGCAGCATCATACGAGCTGCTTTCAAAGAACAATACAGGGTATCCGCTGTTTATTTTATCTGTATCTGCCGCAAACGCGCTGCCGCAGGTATTAAGCGCATTGTAAAGATCCGCGCCTTTCATCTGCGCTGCCGTCATTGCTCTGACATCCACGCTGATTGCTGTTGAGACTCCCTTGTAGTAGCCCTCTGAATCAGGGTCATTGTCGCAGCCCTCCAGATAGTAGCAGTTTGCGACTGTATATGCGCCGTCATCATGTCCGCCTATGCCTCTGCCGTATCTGGCATTTTCAACACTGATGGTTCCTGTGTTGTAGCAGTTATATATATACATACCTGCGTTTTCACCGATTATGCCGCCTGATGATGTAGGGTATGAGCCTGTAATGCTGCCTGTATTGTAGCAGTTTACTATTCTGCCCACATATCCTCTGCCTACGATACCTGCTCTGCCTCTTGAGTCTGTACTCCTTACATCAGCATGGTTGCCGCAGTTTTCTATTATTGCGCCGCCTTCAAGATCACCGACATTGCCGACAATGCCGCCTACCATTCTTCTGCCGTATACATATCCGCTAAGGGTCAGATTCTTAACTCCCGGCTGGAAGCCCTCAGGCTTCTCGCTCGGATCAGTGTCATAGTCATCCGCTATATATCCCACAAGGCCTATGGCCATGGAATTTCCGAAATCCTTGTCTGTATATCTGTTGCAGTAAAGGTTTTCTATTTTGTGTCCGCCGCCGTCTAAAACACCGTTAAAGATGGATTCTATGGTCTGCACGTCTTTGGTTTCGCCCTTCTGATACGATCTTGTATCCATAGGGAATTTGCCGCCTATAGGGGTCCAGTTCGGTCCCGACCATTTGCCGTTTTTGCATACGCCTCCCATATCAAGGTCCGCCGTAATATGTACGGTCTTACCCATAAAGTCGTATTTGCTGGTGCCGACATATACCGTATCCGACTGGCTGCCTCCCTGCGCGCCTGTCAGCTGGAAGTTGTCAACTTTGGTGCATTTAATAAGTTTTTTGTTGCCTATGATTTTTTTGCAGTCCTGCGACACCTTGCCGTTTACCATGGCCGCAAGCCCTGCAAGCTCTGCGGGTGTTGAAATATAGTAGTCTGAGGCAGAATCACCGCCCTGCTCCTCATACCACGTCAAATCAACAGTGCCGTCCCATTTGCCGCTGTCTGCATATACCGCCGCCTGAGGCACGCATACAAGCTGCAGCACCAGGGCCGCGCAAAGCAGCACTGAAAACAGTTTTTTTCTGAACATACAAACCTCCTACTCCTCACTTTTTATAACATAGTATTTGCCGGTTTCGGCATCATAGTATACTTCGCCAAGCTTGTTCATACCGCCGCCGTCCATATCCTCCGGCTGCTCTTTTTCTTCTATATCGCTTTCGTCAAACTCGACAGCGTCATCTTTGTTTATCTGCTCTCCCTGCGCTTCAAGGGTCATACCGTTTTCGGAGGAGCCGTCTCCGCCGGTTGTGGATACGTCTACGTTCCAGTGTATGATAAGAGCCAGCATTATACCTACCGCCAGCACCAGCATTACATCGGCCATATTGCCGGCATAGTTCAGAGGATTGATGTCACTGTCGTCTGCAAAGCGGTTTCTGCGTCTTCTGTCTTTTCTAATCATTGCTGTTTTTCTCCATTTCCACAATGCAGTCCATTACTGTTTCAAGCACCGACATATATCTGTTGTACCAGCCTCTTCTGATGGTGGATATCACTATCGCTATGGCGGCAACGATAAGTCCTGCTATTGTAGTATCAAAGGCTGTCATAAGCGATTGCGACAGGGTCAGGGTATCTCCCTGTCCCAGCGCTATGATTCCCGGCCCCAAAGGTATGAGGGTGCCAAGAAGTCCAAACATCGGCCCCAGCTTTGATAAAAGGTCTGTGGGCTTCAGCTTTGCATCATATCTTTCCTGTTCTCCCTCCAGCAGGTTTGCCGCCAGAGATTCCAGCATCAGATCATTAAAATCCCGGTGCTTTGTTATTTCTGTAAGGGCATCTTTTTGGGTTTTGAGAAGTCCGCTTGTCTCAATTATCTCTTCAATCGGCCTTTCCCCTGCTCTTATCTCATCAAGCAGCTTCGGGAGCTGCACCTGCATATGCTTGTGTTCGTTCATATATTCTGAAATTATCCAGCCTATTGCCACCAGAATTGCCGCAATAAACAGTATCAGTATGATTACTACAGGTATCTGCAGCACACTTGTCATCGAATGTAATACTTTGCCTAAGATCGTCATTTATTTCACCTATCTCTTCCTTATAAATTCCACATATCCTGCCGCCGCGCCTGCCGCAACAAGACCTGCCGCACCTGCCGCAACAAACGGCATCAGCCCAAGCTCTTTGCTGTTTTCGTTTACTTCGGCCTGTTCATACTGTGATTCGTCAACCTGAGCCAGAAGTCTTGCTATATCATCGTTCAGCACATAGGCTTTGAGTCCGCCTCCGGATTCATCGCCCCTGGCATCATCGGTACCCGAATCGCCTGTGCCGGATTCTCCCGAATCACCGCCGCTTCCCGATCCTTTGGCATCTCCGCTGCCGTCGCCTGCTCCGCCGCCATCTCCCATGGCAACGGTGCCTCCCTCAACGGAAAGCCCCAGATAGGAGCCGCTCAAGTAGGCTTCTCCCGCTTTGAGGGTTTCATAATCTATCGTGACTGTGATTGCATCGTTGTATCTGTCTGCAGCCTGCATTGAAATGTTTTTTATCTTTAATACCGACTCATCGCTTGAACTCCATTTGAGCCTGTCTATGAGCTCCTGTATCATTGCCTCATCCCCGGTGGACACGTTAAATGTTACCGTATGCGCTCCAACCTTTTGTGAAAGCTCTACTTTTTCCTGTTTGACCTTCGGGATTCCCTTGAGGGCTATATACATGGTGTGCACATATTTGGCGGTCTGGTTTGTCCTTGACTCCTGAGGGCTTGTCTGCCCGAAAAGCAGTCTGAAACGGTTGCCTGTTCCCATCGATGTATAGTTGGGGCCGGTATTTTCGGTGCCTGCCTCATAGCTTGCCCAGCTGTCCTCAAGCGCCAGCATCGGTTTTACGACTTTTTTGTCGTTCCACGCTCTGCTGTCAAGAAGAACGTCTTTCATTTTTTCTTTGGTTTCATCTTTCCATACAGGAGTCAGATAGCCTGCAAGGTTGTTGAAGTAATATCTTTCTGTTCTGAACAGTTCGCTTGATGTAAACGATGTAAAATACCCTATATCCTTGTCGGCCGTATAAAATGATATGCTCTGTATATCTCTCAGCGACACTCCCGCATATTCTATAAGGTCCTCTATGTAAAAACCTCTTGCAGAATCTATTACACTGCCGAATCTGTGATCTGCTCCTTCCTTGTAAAAGGAATATGCAACCTCATGGGTTGTCAGGGCGCCTCCCACATTGTCGTCAAGCTCTGTCCAGTGATAGGTGGCTTTTTCGACATAATCGCTCTGGTCTATTCCCCAGTAGCCGACCTTAATGGTTATCGTATCTGTAACCGTACCTGCTCCATAGCAGGTAATAGCCGTCGCAGGCAGAAACATAAGACACAGTACCATCACTGCCAGTTGCCTTTTTAATCTTCTAATCAAAATCTCCTCCGCTATTTTAATGTT
>CAVJEY010000046.1:0-13351 GCA_963648745.1 Christensenellaceae bacterium Phil1 | reverse complement strand
CCCCGATAGGGGACGGAAACCTATATGATGGGGTCGAACCATGGCTAAATTATATATATAAATAAAGACCCCGATAGGGGACGGAAACCAGAAAGAATCTTCCGAGTCAATCAGAGCAATATAGATATATAAATAAAGACCCCGATAGGGGACGGAAACTAGTTTTCTTCTACCATTATCCACTTCTTCATTTCATATATAAATAAAGACCCCGATAGGGGACGGAAACTTACACCCCCTACTTTATAATAATTTGAGCTTCCATATATAATAAATCCCCCGACAGGGGACGTTAATCAGTGCTGTTTATTAATGGAGGTGCTTTGTATGTCTCATGTGTATATTACAAACAATGGCTCTGTACTTGGTGTTGACGGCGGCAGATTTGTCATAAAACAAAAGGACAACCTTATGACCAGTATTCCAAAGGAAACCGTAGAGTCCATATCCATATTCGGTAATTCCACTGTAACCACAAGATGTATGCAGGAGCTGCTTGCAGGCAATGTACCTGTGTGTTTCTTTTCAAGCAGAGGCAGGTATTTCGGCAGGCTTGAATCTACCGACGGCAGCAAAATAACTCAGATGAGGAGGCAGTTTGCTGTATTTGATGATGATGAGTATACTCTGGAGCTTGCCGGAAAAATTGCGATGGCAAAGATAAGTAATCAGATTACTGTATCAAGGAGGTATATGAGGGATTGTAAAGAGTCTTTTGACAGGCAGATTGCTGTCATGAAGCAGCTCAAGGTAAAGGCAGCCGGCGGTGAGAACAATGCTGAAATAATGGGGTATGAGGGAAATGCGGCAAGGATATATTTTGATATCCTGAGCAATGTGATTAAGCCCGAATTCAAATTTTACGGCAGAAACAGAAGACCGCCCAAAGACCCCTTCAATTCCCTTATAAGTTTGGGGTATACACTGCTTCTGTATGAGATAGTTTCAAAGCTTCAGATACAGGGGCTTAATCCTTATCTGGGATTTTTACATAAACCAAGAGACGGCAGCCCCTCCCTTGCAAGCGATATGATGGAGGAATGGCGCGCCGTTATAGTTGACTCTGTTGTTATGAGCATGATTCAGGGCAATGAACTTTCATTTGATGATTTTGAATGTGACGATGATAATGTCGGAGTATATATTCATAATGATGCCATGAAGAAATTTATAGACAAGTTTGAAAAGAAACTGACCGGAAAAATGAAATATCTTATGTATGACAGCAATGAATATACATTTCGTGAGGCAATGAGCATACAGTGTCACAAGCTGGCCGAAAGTATCAGCAGAAAAGATGCCGGTATATATATGCCGGTAATGATAAGGTGACAGATTATGAGCGTATACAGTGTTCAAAGATATGATTTTTCTGATATAATTGATGATGACAACAAAAAACTTGTGCTGATTATATATGATATAATTGATAACAAGAGGCGGCTTGCCATGGTCAGACTGCTTGAAGCCTACGGCAGGAGAGTGCAGAAATCCGCATTTGAGGCTGTACTTACAAACAGGATGTACAGCGAGGTAATCTCCGGAATAAGGAAGCTTATAGCCGAGGAGGACAATGTGAGAATGTACAGGCTAAACAGCAGCAACGAAATTCTGCTTATCGGCACAAGCGATACAGTATACAATGATGAAGTGATTATAGTTTAGGAGGCTTTATGAAAACAATACTTTTTTCACCGGTGGGGAGTACGGATCCGATATCAGGACAGCACGACGGAGCGCTGCTGCATATTACAAGAACATACAGGCCTGATATGATATATCTTTATATGTCAAAGGAAATGTGTGAACTTGAGGATAGGGACAGCAGATACACTTACTGTCTTGATAAACTCAAAAAACTGTGTGATATGGACTTTGAAGTTCAGACAATAAGGAGGCCTGAGCTTGTAGATGTGCATATTTTCGATACCTTTTTAGATGAATTTCAGCACATTATCAACAGGATTTTAGCTGAAAACGGGGACTGCAGACTCCTGCTTAATGTATCATCGGGAACACCTGCAATGAAAAGCGCACTGCAGGTTATTGCCTCAATGTCCGAAAAAAACAAAATCCCGGTACAGGTGTCATCACCAAAAAAAGCATACAACGACATCAGAGAGGATGTTAAAGGTGAATATCTGGTTGACCTGCAGTGGGAGCTTAATGAGGATAATGCAGAGGATTATGAAAACAGATGCACTGTATCCTCCAGTATAAACATGGCAGCAAGAATGAAAAAGGAGATTATAAAGAAGCATATAAATGCATATGACTATGTTGCAGCGCTTAGGATTGCAGAGGATATGGATGGCTTCATAAGCGAGGATGCCGTAAGACTTATCAAAGCCGGCGCATTAAGATTAAGACTTGACAGGAATGCCTGCGACAGGCTTATGAAAAATGACAGCTATGATATATTCCCTTTTAAGAGCAGAGAGGAGTGCAGGATTGCTGAGTATACCATTTTGCAGTCCCTCAAACTTAAAAAAAAGGAATATGCGGATTTTATCAGAGGTATTACCCCGCTGTTATTTATATCGGTTATCAGGATTATTGAAAAAACCTGCGGCTACAATCTTGACAGCATCACATACCTTGATCCTGAAATGCAGAAAAAAGGTATATTCACCCGGAGATGGAAGCCTGCAGCGGAGACAGACAGTGATGTATCAAAAGCAGGCATTGAAGTGTACAGAAACGGATTTGTTTCAAATGATCAGTTTGCAAAGCTTTTGAATGTAATTTCATCGGATAAGGAAGTTTTAGAGCTTGTAGAAAAACTGAGAAAAATAGAAAAACTTTTAAGGAATCCTGTAGCTCATAATATTACAAGCGTATCGCCTTCAGTAATCAGTGATTTTACTGTCAGCAAATACAAGCTCGACGGATACAGTGCAAATGACATTATGAAGATGCTTGTAAAGCTTGTCAGAAAGGCAGGGATTAACATTAAAAAAGAGGATTTCAATTCCTATGACGATATGAATAGGGAAACAGAGAGGAGACTTGAAAGGCGACAGGAAATATGAGTGCATATGCTAACAGTACCATTGAGGACAATTACAGCAGGATGAGAGAATATCTCCGGCTGATGCGGGCAGATTACAGCGGGCCTGATGATTTTGATATTTTCACTGCATACCTTGTTGCAGTATATTTAGATGAAACAGGCATTGAAACATCTCTTAAAACCGCGATTCTGCAGAGTATGGCGGCTGAGCTTGGATTTGCAGACACAGTCAGCGCCCGGCGGTGCGCGGAATTTCCCCAAACATATGCCAAAGCCGCATACAGTGCCGGCACAGAGGAATTTGCAGGAAACACAGCGGAATTTATTAAACTTGTTGAAAACCATATTCTGTCCCTGTTTGATTTTCCCGAAATAACAGGCACTGCGGACAGATACATAAACAACCTGATATGTCATGTGCAGGCTTTGCGGGAGCGTGAAAAAGAGGCGAGGCTTAATGAAAAATACCTGACAGCGGTGGAAATGGCTTCGAGTGATGATATTTTACGGCTTCAGGAATGTATCGGTATGTTTGACGAACTCGGCGACTGGAAAGACTCTGCGAGCCTGAGGGAAAACTGCGTGAACAGGGTTTTGCAGCAGCTGTCCGAAAAAAATCCGGAAGAGGAAACTGATAAATCCCGGAAACGCAGGATTCTGTCCGCTTCAGAAAATATCAAAAAAAACATGCTGAGTCATCTTTATAAACCACTGGACGTTTCCCGGCGTGTTGCAGGAAAAAAGAGCAGCTTATTTGCAGGAATAGCATATATTACTGTTCTGGTTCTCGTACTTTTTGCTTTCGGAGCAGCTTATTTGATTTTTATGAACTCTGAAATTCCTGATATACCGAATGGGACAGCGAAATTTATTTATGACGGCAATGAAAACGAAATAAACGGTTACGGTGAATATTACGCGTGTATTTATGAGGACAGGCTGCTGTTCAGGTATATAACCTGTGTAATATATAAGAACATCGACCCGACAAAAGAATTTGCAGTTACTGGAACAGTGTGTTCAGACAAAGAATTTGAAAATATATTAAAAAGACGGAGTATAGAGTTTGAGAACGGTACAAAAGGCTGGATCAGCTATGACGAAAAAACTGATGACCTGAAAATATGCTACAAAGGTAAAATTTATCTGTGCAGAGGATATGGTATATAGATGAGAGGCGAGATTATTAAATGATCAGTGCAATAATTGTAAGTGCGATAGTATTGATATGCTATAAGAAAAAGATAACCATCAGAGCGGATTTCAGCAGAGATAAAGGCCGCATCGAAAAAAAACCAAAAGATACGGAAGAATATATTGGATATGCTTCGGTAAAGTTTGACGATGACCTGAGCGGTGCGAAAATTTTTTTCTGGATTATTTACAGCGCGGGATTGTTTCTTGTAGGAACCGGTCCGGAAATTGCGGTGTTAAAACTGTTTGATATAATGATAGACGGCGAATTGAATATAGTCTGCTTTTGTTTTTGCGTATACGGGTTTCCGCTGATTGGGGCGGTGTTTCTGGTAAACATGCGCGAGCTCACAGCCCCTAAAATAAAGTGTGTGCATGACAAAGTCCGGCAGTACATATCATGGATGCCGCCTGACAGAACTCTGCTGTCAGCAGATGGTTTTTTCGGCAGCATTATTATTGAGGACAGGACATCGCCTGCAAAACTTGAAGCGGTTAAAAATTTCAGAGACCGCTGTTTCAGAGAGGGCAGTTTTGATATAACGCAGGCGGAGCTGTATTTAAGAAGCATTAATGCCCTGAGAGAATCAAAGGGCATGGAGCCGGCATATGAGGATATATTCAGAAGAATACGCGCGAAAAAAAAGATAAGCGCCATAAAAAAAGCGGCTTCGGAAAACATGGAAGATGAAACTGCCGGAAGCGGTGAGAGGGAGCTTCGGGAGCAGCTTGCGCAGCAGACAGAGGAACTGCTGCTTGAGGCATTCGATTATAAGTTCTTTATTGAAAAATTGAAGCTGCAGGATCTTGATAAAATTATCGGAGGCTGCAGAAAACTGTACCCTGAGCAGGCAGACTGCAACAAATATGCAGGAATATTTATGTGCTGCTGCATTACGGACGGGATTTTTGATCGTCGGGAAACTGATATGATAGCCGATGATATTGACCGGGAACAGCCGCAGTTTCTGTACGATGATGACTGCCGGAGTCTGTTTGATGACTATGACTGGAAAATCCCCGTTGACAGAAGTAAAAACTCTTACAGAAGAAGGAGGAGCTCATATCCGGAAGATGAAATTATATTTGAAGGCAATGATATGTATGACTATAACGGAGAATTCAGGGACTATTGACTTGAGACACAGTAAATGATGCTGTGTCTTTTCCTTTGGGTAAAAAAAGCTATGACATATTTGTTCTGTTTTTTCGACAATAAAAGCATATTAATAATAGTTAAAATTATAACAAATGCAAATTTTCAGAGAATTGTTGACAATTATCCGAAAATAAAAATATAATGACTTATCTGAACTTATCGGTTCGGATAATGGAATTATTTTATTTTATTAAGGAGGTTGTGCTATGACTAAAGAAAAAAATGTAGCGGCATCTGAGCCTCAAGAACTAAAAAGAGGTATTAAAGGCTGGCAGGTGGCATTCATAGGTTTAGGCGGAGTAATCGGCTCGTGTTACTTCTTGGGAGTGGGCTGGTCCATTCAGGTAATGGGGCCTTCAGTGTTCTTTGCATTTGCAGTAGTAGGCGTAATCGTATTCGGTCTTATGATTTCATACGCTGAGCTTCTTGTAAATCTGCCGCGAAAAGGCACCTTTGTAGCTTATACCAATGAGTTTTTGGGACCGACACTTTCGGTCGGCATGGGATGGTCGTTCTGGTTTAACTGGGTATGTTACTGTCCTTCGGAAGCTATTGCGGTTTCCTATGTATTGCAGGAGCTGACGGGAAACAACAGCCCTGTGGCATATGTGGCGTTTGCGCTGGGTACGATGGCTGCTCTGACAATTATCAATCTTTGCTCTGTAGATATATTTGCTAAGATTGAATCCGGTCTGGCTATCACAAAAGTAATCGTAATTATACTGTTTATTTTAATAGCGTTCGGTATCTGGATCGGCATCTGGGGCAACCCTGAGGGCGAACTTGTAGGCAAGGTTGAGGAAGGCTTCAAAGGCCTGGGCGTTAACTTCGGAAGCGGAAATCTGTATCACGATCTGTTCCCTAACGGATTTGGCGTAGTACTTGTACTGATGACTGTAGTACTGGTAACTTTCCAGGGTACAGAAATCGTAGGTCTGTCGGCAGCAGAATCACAGAATCCTGATGTTGCGGTTCCAAGAGCATGCAGAAGCGTTACATATCGTATTGTGGGACTTTATCTTGTCCCTATCCTTCTTGTAATACTTGTATTCCCTACAGCTTGGGCAACAGACGAAAGACCTGTATTTGCAGATGTAATGAGCGCATACGGATTTGGAGGATTTGCATATATATTCCTGGCAGTAGTGCTGGTGGCTGCATTCAGCTGTGCCAACACAGGCTTCTACGGAACAGTAAGATGCATGTACGGACTTTCAGTTGAAGGTCTTGCACCTAAATTCTTATCAAAACTTTCAAAGAACGCAGCTCCGCAGAGAGCAGTACTGTTCACACTTGCATTTATGTGGGTTGTACTTGTAATCGGTCTCATTTCAGAGCTGACAGGCTTCCTGTCAAATCTGTACGGCAGCCTGTTATCAATGTCAGGCTTCACAGGAACTCTGGCATGGGTAGGAATTATCTGGTCACAGAAGAAAATGCGCAGCAGACTTAAAGCCAACGGTTATGATCCTGAAACCTGTCTGAGGGCAAAAGTAAGCAAAGGTATGGGATGGGTTCCTTGGTTTGCAATGTTTGCACAGCTTATCTGCCTGATTATGCTGGCATTCGGTGACATCATCGACCCTGAAGGCAATGCAGGCGGCGGTATCGTTATATTCTCTATAGCAACATCGGCAGTAGTAGTGCCTATGATAATTTACAGAATACTCAAAGCAAAAGGCAAAGTAAGAACTATCGAAGCTCTCGGACATGACGAAAAGACTTTCGATGAAACTTTCCCTCCACTTAACAAATAGCGTTTGATTATCTAAACTCATATGATAACATGGGGCGGGGCAATCGCATTTACAGCGGTTGCTCTGCCTTTTTATGTGAACATGCCCGCAAAATATCCTCAGCTCCTTGAAACAAACTTCAAAAAAGTATATAATTAAATTTCAGAACAAAAGAAGGCGGTTTACTATGCACGAATATCCGATTACAGAGCAGATAGTTAAAATAGCATCCGAAAACTGCAGAGAGGCAGGCGCTTCAAAGGTGGTAAGTGTCAATCTTGTTGTAGGCGACTATTCAGGGCTTGTTCCCGAATCCATTCATATGTATTTCGATCTCATAGCCGAAGGCACTGTATGCGAGGGCTCGGAGATAAATATGAAGCGCATCAGGCCAAAGCTCAGATGCCCTTCCTGCGGTATATTATTTGAGAGAGCGCCTATGTCATTTGCCTGTCCTTCCTGCGGCACAGACGGTGAACCGACAGAAATAGGCAAGGAATTTTATATTGAATCTATAGAGGTGGAATAATGCACGATATACGAAAAATAAATGTAATGGAAAACATAATGGACGAAAACGACCATATTGCAGAGCATATTAACGAGCATATGTCTGCGCACGGAGTTCTTGTAATAAATGAGATGGGAGCGCCCGGGGTCGGCAAGACAACCACGCTGAGGAACATAATTTCAAGACTTGACGGTGTTAAGCCATATGTAATAGAGGGAGATATTGAATCAGACCTTGACACGCAGACACTGAGAGAGCTCGGTATTGACACCCATCAGATAAACACCTTCGGAGCGTGCCACCTTGATGCCCCTATGGTGGATCATATGATAGACCATATGCATTTTGACCACAGTGAGCAGAGAGCAGCCCTGTTTATAGAGAATATAGGGAATCTGGTATGCCCTGCGGAGTTTTCAATAGGAGAGCATATCAAAATGCTCATATCCACAGTGACAGAGGGCAGTGACAAGCCTTACAAATACCCTCTGGCTTTTGAAAAAGCCGACGTTATAATTCTCAACAAGGTGGATCTGATTCCATACCTCGATTTTGACGAGGAGTTTTTTATGAAGGGCGTCAGAGCTCTTAACAAAGACGTGCCTGTATTCAGAGTATCGGGCAAAACGGGAGAGGGTTTTGATGAAGTGGCGGACTGGATAAAATCAAAAGCGCTTGCTCTTGAAATCAGAGAGCATCATCACGACCATGAACATGATCACCATCATGAGCATAAATAGCATGAACAACGATGTAATTACCGAAAAAATTAAATTATGGGGGATCGTTCAGGGGGTCGGCTTCAGACCCTTTGTTGCCAAAATAGCGGACAGATTTTCGATGAAAGGACAGGTGCTCAACATCGGCGGCCTTGTCGAGATAAAGGTTACAGACACTAAAGAGCGCATTGACCGCTTTATAGCGTCTGTTTGCGATGAGAAGCCGGAGCCTGCCGAGATAGTCCATATTGCAAGATATGAGCAGGAGCACGAGGCCTTTGACAGCTTCACCATACTTCACAGCGATGAGGGTGATGATGAGGTTGCAATGATACCCGCAGACCTTTCAGTCTGCCCAAGTTGCCTTGCGGAGCTTCGTGATAAAAACAACCCCAGATACAGGCATCCATTCATATCCTGCATGGTATGCGGGCCCAGATATACAATTATCGACAGGATACCCTATGACAGAGATAATACGGCCATGATCAGCTGGCCTATGTGCGGGTTCTGCGAGTCCGAATATACAGATCTTGCAGACCGCAGATACCACGCGCAGACCATATCATGCCATGACTGCGGACCTGTGCTTTTGTGCAGGACACAGGCAGGAGCTGTATGTGACAGAGAACAGGCTGTAAGAGAAGCGGCAGAGCTGCTTGCAGACGGCCGCGTTATAGCTTTCAAGGGAGTGGGCGGCTATAATCTGATGGCAGATCCGTTTAATCCAAAGGCGGTGGCAGATTTAAGAGAAATCAAAAAAAGAGAGCAGAAACCATTTGCCGTTATGTTCAGCGGTATAGATGAAATCAAAAAAATCTCATATGTGAGCGAGGTGGAGGAGAGGCTCCTTGAGTCCTCTGCAAAACCGATAATACTGCTTGAGAGAAAACCGGCTGAGCATATGAAGATCCCCTCTTATGCCAAAAGTGCAGAGGAGTTTTTGAAGAGCAGATTTGTCGGCTCTTTCCTGCCGTCTATGGGAGCGCAGCATCTGATACTTGAAGCCTTTGGCGGCCCTGTTATAGCCACCAGCGCCAATGTATCTGATATGCCCATGATTAAAGACGATGCGGAGATGGCAGAGCTTATGCAAAAAAATCCGCAGATTGCCGCCATGGTATACAACGAAAGAGATATACGGGTGAGAGCGGATGACTCTGTGGTCAGAGTTATAGACGGTAATCCCCAGATGATAAGAAGATCCAAGGGCTATGCTCCTGTGCCGCTGTTTGTCGAAACAGACTGTGACAAAGAAGATATGATATTTGCGGCGGGCGGTCAGCTCAAAAATTCTTTTGCTCTGACCAAGGGGCAGTTTGTCTATATGAGCCAATATTTCGGCGATATGGACAGCGCCGAAAACAGAAAAATATATCAGAGTAATGTAAGCAGAATGGCGGAGCTTTTCAGAATAAATCCGTCTCTGGCGGTATGCGATATGCACCCCGCATATGCGCCGTCGGTATTTGCACAGAAGCTTGGGATAGAAACCGTTAAAGTTCAGCACCACCATGCACACATAGCATCGGTTATGGCAGAGCATAATATTAAGGAGGCTGTGATAGGAGTAAGCTTTGACGGTACGGGCTACGGCACGGACGGCAATGTATGGGGCGGAGAAATACTTGTATGCGAGGGTGGCAGATTCAGGCGCAGCAGACATCTTAAATATATCCGCATGATAGGCGGTGACGGCTCTATGAAGGAAGCATGGAAATCGGCTCTGTGCTGCAGATACGCATACGAAATTGAAGCGCGGCCTGCAGAGCATGATGAGTTTGAAATAAATCTTGATAGGATTATGGAATATGCCGCAAAACACGAAAGCAGTGTTTTCGGGGAGAGTAAAACACTTGTCTATGGCGCGCTGGAGCACAGAATAAACAATATAACAAGCTCCAGCATGGGCAGACTCTTTGATGCGGTTTCAGCACTTCTTGGAATCAAAGAATACAATGACTACGAGGGGCAGTGCGCCATAATGCTTGAAGATGCCGCGGCAAGATGCGAGACAGAGGCCGAAAAGCTTGCATATGACTTTCATATGCAGGTGGCAGAGGCGGTACTTGACTGCTGCACGGCTGTCAGAGACAAAACAGAAATAAACAAAGCGGCTCTTTCGGGCGGTGTTTTTCAGAACAGAATACTTACCGAAAAATGCCTGAAGCTGCTTAGAGATAACGGCTTTGAGGTTTACTGCAATATATCGGTAAGCCCTAACGACGGGGGCATAGCTCTGGGACAGAGCTATATAGGAATGAAGCTTTTGGAGGAGAGAAAACATGGCAATTGACAAGGTAAGAGAATACTTCAGACAATTCGGATTAGAGGACAGAATACTGGAATTTGATGTATCAAGCGCAACTGTGGATCTTGCCGCTCAGGCGGTCGGAGTTGAGGGCGCAAGAATATGCAAAACCCTTTCGTTTAAGGATAAGGACGGAGGCTGTATACTGATACAGGCAGCGGGAGATGCGAGGATAGACAACAGGAAGTTCAAGGATAAATTTCACCTCAAGGCCAAAATGCTTACGGCAGAGGAAGTGGTAGAATTTACAGGCCACGCAATCGGGGGCGTATGCGCATTTGCGATAACAGATCCCGATGTAAAGGTTTATACAGACGAATCTCTCAAAAGATTTGATACTGTATTTCCTGCGTGCGGCAGTTCAAACAGTGCGATAGAATTCACATGCGATGAGCTGTTCAGATATTCAAATGCCATAGAGTGGGTGGATGTGTGCAAACTTCCGGAGGAGGTAGAAGAATAATGTGTATAGCAATACCGGGAAAAGTCAAAAGTATAGACGGTAATATGGCAAAGGTTGATTTTAACGGCAACCTCGTAAATGTAAACACCGGAATAATAGAGCCGCAGGTGGGTCAGTACGTGCTGGTTCATGCAGGCTGCGCCATAGAGATTATGGAAAAAGACAAAGCGCAGGAGCTTATTGACCTGTTTGCCGAGCTGGAGGCGTAGAGATGGAAATACAAAAGGTTGTTGAGTATCTGCAAAACTATGACGGCAGGCCCCTCAAACTGATGGAAGTGTGCGGGACTCATACGTCGAGCATATTCAAAAACGGGATCAGAACACTGATTTCACCAAAGATAAGACTCATATCGGGGCCGGGCTGCCCTGTATGTGTGACACCTGCCGCATATATAGACAAATGCCTTGAATACGCCGGAACCGAAAACTGCAGCGTACTGACATTCGGTGATATGATCAAGGTGCCGGGGACAGGCGGAAGCTTTGCGGACAACAAAGGCGACGGCGTCAGCGTAGAGGTTATGTACTCTCCGTTTGAGGCTGTCGAAAAAGCCGAAAAAAACCCCGATAAAACCTATGTGGTTGCGGCTGTGGGCTTTGAAACCACAGCGCCTGCATATGCGCTGATGCTTGAAGAGGCGCAAAAAAAGAACATATCAAACATCAGACTTGTGACGGCCCTCAAAACGGTAATACCCGCTCTTGAATGGATCTGTGAAAACCAGCAGGATATAGACGGGTTTATATGTCCCGGCCACGTCAGTGTCATAATCGGAAGCGATGCGTACAGAGGTCTTGCTGACAAATACCGTAAGCCTTTTGTGGTTGCGGGCTTTGAGGGAGAACATATACTTGCGGTTATATATGATATAGTAAGACAGATAGAGGACGGCAAAAGCGAAGTCAGAAACTACTATACCAATGCTGTCAGGCCGGAGGGCAACACTAAGGCTCTTGATGTTATCGGCAGATACTTTGAAACAGGAAGCGCAGTATGGAGAGGACTGGGACCGATAGCGGATTCGGGACTTTATCTGAGAGAAGAATACAGGGCATATGACGGCGGCAGCTTCGGACTTGATGAGGATATACAGCTTCCCAAAGCGTGCAGATGCGCAGATGTTATAGTCGGCAGGATAAACCCTGACCAGTGCCCGATGTTTGGCACAGGCTGCAGTCCGCTTGACCCTTACGGACCGTGCATGGTTTCGGCAGAGGGAGCCTGCGGCATATGGTACAGAAACAGGAGTGGCAGATAATATGGAAAAAATAATAATGGCTCACGGTGCCGGAGGCAAAACCGGCAGCGAGCTTATGAGCAGGATTTTCGGTAAATATTTTAACAATGATGTCCTTGAAAAAATGGAGGATGCTGCCGTGGTTGAGGTAAACGGCAGAATAGCTTTTTCAACCGACTCGTTTGTAGTGACGCCGCTTGAATTCAAAGGCGGAGATATAGGTAAGCTGTGTGTGTGCGGCACCTGCAACGACCTGCTGATGATGGGCGCAAAGCCTGAATATCTCACCTGCGGATTTATCCTTGAGGAGGGGCTTGATATTGAGCTGCTTGAAAGAATAGTAATATCAATGGCCAATCAGGCAAAGGCTGCAGGAGTCAGAATTGTGGCAGGAGATACCAAGGTCGTGGAGGGAAACGGCGGCCTTTTTATCAACACATCGGGAATAGGCGTTATACCGGAAGGCAGGAATATCAGTGCTGCCAATGCGAAGCCGGGCGATGCAATCATACTGTCGGGAACCCTTGGGGATCATCACGGCTGCATATTGAGTGCCAGAATGGGCATCGAAAACAATATATCAAGCGACTGCGGATTTCTTGGGGATATAACAGATGCATTGTTTGATAACGATATAGATGTAAAGACCATGAGAGATGTGACGCGCGGAGGTCTCGGCACGATAATAAACGAGATAGCCGATACTTCAGGCTGCAGGATAGAGATAAACGAAACCGCATTGCCTGTAGACGATGAGGTAAGAGGCTTTGCGGATATTCTCGGTCTTGACCCTGTATATATGGGCAACGAAGGCAAGATGATAGCAGTTGTGCCGCATGCTCAGGCTGACAGGGCGCTGGCGCTTATAAAAGCCACCGAACACGGAAAAAACGCCGCAATAATAGGCAATGTCACACAAGGCTCAGGCGTGGAGCTTGTAACAAGACTCGGAGGCAGGAGAACCCTTGATATGCTCTATGGTGAAGGACTTCCGAGGATATGTTA
>CAVJEY010000045.1:0-13732 GCA_963648745.1 Christensenellaceae bacterium Phil1 | reverse complement strand
TTCGTTTTTTTCTTTTGAATCTGCACAGAAACGAATACAAAAGTCCCAGATGAAGCCCGCTTACGGCAAGCACATGGGCTGTGCCGCCTCTCCTGAAGGTTTCTATAATATCCTCGTCTATTCCTGAGGTTTCTCCAAACAGAAGTCCCATAACAACAGCCGACTCATCTCCGATAGTGTTTTCAAAAATATCCGCTGTACGGGATTTGGCGGTTTTAAGCAGTGCGGCTATTCCGCCTGCCTTTTTCACAGTCTGCACATCCTCTGCCGTGATTATGCACCTTATTCCGATACTTTTGAGATACCTCCTGTAGTCAAAGGTCTTAGGGTTGCTTCTCTCCTTTGGTATGGATACCTCTCCTGTCACATACACTCTGTCCCACAGAAAATCTCTGTAGTCCTCAATATCGGAATACACGTTAACCATGATTTTCTTTTTGTAGCTTCGCGTGCCGCTGCCGTAAATTATACTGACATCCGCAATCTGCAGCTTGTAGTATTCGTCATCTTTTCTGACTATACCTGTAACCCTGCCTGTCACCGCAACGGTATCCCCTTCAAAGCTTTCCATATAATCTGCGGTGTATCCTGCAATGCTGTCTGTTACAATTATAGCCGCCGCCATTACAAAGGCTATTAAACATGCCGGCCTTCTCATTTCACACCGTATCTGTTCACCTCTCGCTTGAGCTCAATTATCCTGTTTGTTATATCATCCGTGCTGTAATTGTTCTCCTGCAGGAAGGCTATAAGGCGATCCAGGTATTCTGCGCTGCTTCCGAAATAAAAGTTTTTAAGCTCTGTTACAAATTCTATAAGGTTTTTCCCCAGACTGCCGTTTTCCTTTACGGGTATATAGGCAATTTTTATTCCCTGTGTTTCACTGCAGTAAAACACGGTGTCGCAGGTAAGCTCCGCCCTGCTGTAATCAAGATAATAGCTGCCTCCTTTTACAAGCTCTTTTATGACTCTTTCAACGAGATTGAGAGGCTGGATAATATCTTTGAATCTGCACTGGCTTATTTTCAGGAACCCGTCATAGCTGTATACTGCCGTAAGTCTGTCCGGCTCCCGTATAAAAGAAGTGGGTACAAACGAGCTGCAGACCCTGTCTGAAAGTATACTCATCTCAAATTCTTTCATTTCATTGTTAAAATATTCTTTTTCAAAGCTGTATGTGCTGTTTTCCATATCTATTCACCTCCGCATTTCAGGCATCTGCCATAGCCCTCTGATTCAGCCTCGTATTTTGTCATTTCAACCACATATCTGTCTACCGTAGTGCATTCCGCGCTGTGATATGCCTTGCCTGTTTTTTTGAAACAGTACACTATATGTCCGTTTTTATAGTCATCGGGTCTGCACAGTCTGCATGGCGTATACTGCCTTCTTACCTCAGATGTAAGTATTGTCTGCACAGGATATACTCTGATGTATGAGCAGTTCTCACTGTGATATTTTTCTCCCGCCACAGGAAACACCCATACTGTAGTTCCGTCATCTGCGGTCTGCATCATGTCAAAGCTGAATATCTGCCCTTTGTTGTTTTTGCCGACAAAGCCTCTGAACAGGACACCTGTTTTCCGGTGAAAGTCATCCCGCATTTTAACAGGCATTCTGTTTTTGACCGTGTATGCCGCATCGATGGATATAAGGCCGGTGTTGCTGAAATCACTGTAAAGATATCTCAGCCTTTTTACGTTAAAATTCTCCGCTGCCTCATCTTCCCTGACTCTTTTTTCTACTCTTGATTTTACGCCTGCCCCTACTCTGTCAATATATGCATGTGCCGCTATGTACCTTGCTTCGTCCGTAATGCCGTTTATTACGTCTTCTTCTGTTTCTATCAGTTTTACGGTATAGCTTATCGTCAGAACAGCTATTATGAAAAGCGGCAGTATTATAGTCGCCTCAACTGTAATTGAGCCTTTTTTAGTATTTCTCATCATATTTCATCTTTCTTCCGTTTACCTGCGCCTCAAACTTAAAACCGCGATAGCAGTCTTTTATGTAAAAGTCCCCGTTGTATGTGCCCTGCAGATTTATCTGTATCAGATCCATCATTCTTGTCAGTTTGACTTCTTTTTCCAGCGATGTAAGCAGTATCTTAAGATAGCCTTCGTAATCATACCCTCTCTCCACCCTGGAACCGCTTTCTGTACTGGAGCTGCTGCCTGCTTTAGAACCGCTGCCTGTCTTGGAACTGCTGCCAGTCTTAACCTTGCCGTGTATGTCTGTTTTCCAGCTGGAAGGGTCTTTAATAATCGGCACTTTTTCTCCTTTGTCAAGTGTTTTCACATCAAGCTCCGACTCCGCAAGCGCCCACGCCGCAATCAGCGCAGTCTGTGTTATAACAGCCTCAGGTCCCGGAGTCATGACTTCCGCAAGCATCAGAGCCTCCTTCACCATATTGGGCTGAGAATAAATATATCCCGTATTGAGAAGTGTTCTCAGCTTTAGCAGGTCCGCCTTAACCGCGCGTCTGTTGGCTTCGTCGCTTTTTTTGCCCTCGATTATATACTCTATTTCATTTCTGAAAAAGCTGTTTTCCTCATCTGCTGCTGACATTCCGCTTTTAAAAACGCTGAATATATATACTGTGGTAAGATATTCCCTGCTTCCGTTTTTCCAAAGCTCTGAAATGCTGCCCAGGTTCTTTATATTGTAAACCAGCGCATGTACTGACGGCGTGTCATCCATACCCTTTGACGGCAGAGAGTTGATCGTCCTGCTGTTTCTCAGAGTGCGGCTTCCTGTTGCAACAGGCCCTTCTGTTTTTTCTGTTCCTATAAGATTTTTATAGTTTATGCTTTCTGCTATCTGTTCCTCAAATACCCCGCAGTCCATAAGGCAGTAGTCTTTGAGGTCAACTGAAATCTCTCCCAGCCTTACGTATCTGTCATCGGTAATCGTATATTTCACATATCTTTTGAGTTCTTTTACTATTTCGCTGTTATCTCCGGTGAATGCTATTATGCCGTATCTTGATTTTAATTCCAGATCAAATTCCGACAGCACAGACCTGCCGGCAAGGTTAAACAGATTTCCGCAATAACTTACAGATGCCGCAGAAGCCGCAAGCTGGATAAATACAATTACACAGCTTAGTACAGCTCCTGCAATTATTGTGAGAAATACTGCAGTAACACCTTTTTTATCAGTTCGGTAATACATGGTCCACCCTTCTTATTATTTTTTCTTCAACTATTATGTGGTTATGTCCCGTTTCCTTAATGGCAGTCTGTTTTTTGAGAAGTCCGCCGCCAAAGCGCTCCTTGCTGCCGCTTCCTGTCACTTTACCTTTGTCCGAGCTTAATTTCAGGCCTTTGCTGTCTGTGTGCGACAGCTCAAAGGTCTCGCTTTGCAGGCCTGCCTCCGCGCATATATTAATATGCAGCCTGCTTTTGAGCTCTACATTTTCATAAAGGTTTATGAGTATGTAAAAAAGTGACATTACAGTAAGTATCACAAGTGGCATTATCACCGCGGCCTCCACAAATGTACTGCCTCTTCTGCTTTTAAATATCGTCATTGAAACCGCTGTCGTTGAGTTTTTCGAATGTTTCCTGTACAAAGTCAACAATCTGATCCTTAAAAACGATTCCAAGCGCTATCGCTATGGCTATAAGGATTGCAACCTGCACAATCTCCATACCTTTTTTACTGTTTTTGATTATCTTCATTTCTGCCTCCTACATTTCCAGCATTGCCGGAGCTATTGTTATCATTATCAGAATGACTAAAAGTATTACCAGCGGGAAGGTCATCTTTGTTTCCGCAAGTCTGCCAAGCTCTTCGGCTTTCTTTTTTCTTGAAAACCACAGATAGTCACTTTCGCTTTCAAGGCTTTCTGTCAGAGATGTCCCCTTGCAGATATTGTCGCTTATAACTGCTGCAACTCTGATAAATTCTCTTACCCCTGAATTTCTTGCAAAATCCGAAAGCTGAACTTCAACGGGAATATTTGCTTCCCTTGAGTTGATATATATTTCATTAAGCCTCTCATAGAAATAGTTCCCGCTCTCCCCGTTTTTCTGATGTTCGGTTACTATTCTCTCAAAAGCATCTGTAAGCACAAGTCCGCCGTTCAGAAGAAGTATGTTTTTGTTTATAAACGAGGGCAGTTCAAGAAGAACTGAAGACTGCGCGTCCTTTTCCTCTTTTTCAACCTTTTCAAATCTGCTTCTGTATATGGCGATAAAAATCGCAGCTGTTGCCGCTATAATGACAAGCCATGTGTAATCTCTGGTGCAGGTCCACCTGACAGCCCTGCCGTCTTCTGTATATGCCGGCAGCACAATCTTATTTCTGGCAGGGTTCTCAGAGACGGTGTCTGCAAGAGCATTGTAATCCACAGGATTTTCTGTTTCTGCTTTTTCGGCTGTTTCTGTTTTGTCCTCCTTGTGTTCTGAGGCCTCATCACTTTTTGGCTCGATATGCACTATAACGCTCTGAGCCTCCTCCTCACCCTTTACTTTAACCTTGAACTCATAATCGTAACTCCTGTCTGCGCTTCTTATCACCGCTTTTGCGCTGCCGTCCTCAACAACTATATTTGAGGCCTCCTCATAATGCTGCGCTGTCACTGCAAAAAGCATCACAATCCCTGCTGCCGCAATAATCACATATCGTTGCAGTATTGTTTTTTTTCGCAGCATTACGATTTCCTCAATGTTGCCTTTTTCGTACAGTCTGCTGTAGCGTGAAAGAAATTCTTCTTTTTTGCCTGTAATATTGTCTAACAGTTTTTCTATGTGTTTTTTCATCTCTGTCCCTTCCTATATTGTCAAGCTATAAATCGTTTAATTTTCAAGCTTTTTCTTTAAATAATTCACCTCAAACAAGTGCCAAAAGTGCAGAGCAGTCATCGTATCCTGTACTGAGCAGCTGAAATTGGGTATACTTAATAAAGCATCCTTTACTCCTCTTTTATTAAGGCTATATTCCCTCTGTTCAACTATGATGGCGAACCTTCCGTGTCTAATGGTATCATGTACCAACTTCCTTCGTACCGCCTGCTCATACACTGAGTGCCAGCTAAGCTTTCAAACAGGATCTTGTCCTACGGAGTAGACTCCTGCCGGCTACAGCTCTTGTTTGTTTTCTGATTCTTACTGACCGATTCTTTACAGGGACTGTTTTTCAGTAGATGCGCCCCCTGCTTTTTCTGTTGGTCTTTTACTGTCTCTTGTGATTATACACACGTTACAGTCTTATGGTTTCCTTTTCCGAAACCCTGCCCGCCTGCAGTCATATCTGCAACCCGGCAGGGCTCCGGAGTCATTATATTGTTTTATGCTGCAGTTGCCCCCTTCTGTTCCGGTCGTACAATGTCATTCAGCAGTTTATTCGGATCATACGCGCTCCCTCTGGTCAGAATCACATATATTACTCTCAGTATCTTGCACGCTATCACTATCAGTGACTGCATCTTCTTTAGCGGGTTTTCTTTTCTCGTCGTGTAATACATATGGAGTTCTTTGAATTCCGGAGAATGTGATACCGCAGATTTAGCTGCCTGAAACAGCCAGTATCTCAGCCTTTTTCGTCCTCTGTAACTGATTCGTGTCTCACCCTTATGTTTGCCGGAGCTGCTTGCCACCAGACTCAAACCACTGAGTTTCTGTATCTCTTTAACATTATCAAATCTTGATATGTCTCCCATCTCCGCCAGTATTCCGGACAGTATGTTATCTCCTATCCCGGATATCTCAAGTATGTTGTCGGCATATGGTATCTCACGGCATTTTTCTCTGATCAGTCTCTCTACAGTATCAAGCTCACTGTTGAGCTCCATAATCTTTGCAACAAACCACCTCACCGCTTCTCCCGCTGCTTCTGTTCCGCTATTAATTCCTACGCTGGCTTTGGCATATTCCACAATCTCTTCTGCTCTGCCATAGCCACGCCCTCTGAATTTTGCATCATGCCATATCTGTCTTATGCCCTCTGCACCAAGTGATGCTATATCCCGGGGAAACGCAGCCTTTTGCAGCAGCTCAAGAGTAAATGCACCATCTATCTTTCCTAAGGCTTCCCTATATTCGGGAAAATGGATTTTCATTTCTCTGTGAAGTCGGTTTATGTTTCTTATCCGATCCTCATTCAGCTGATCTCTGAACATAGACAGCCTGCGAAGTTCTGCATAAAGGCCTTCCGGAAGATATGGCATACCGAAATTACCGTCCTTAACAAGATTTGCTATCAGTTTCGGGTCCTTTCTGTCATTCTTCATCTGACTGTTATCTTCAATTTCTTTTGTCTGCTTTACAGCATAGGGGTTTACCTGTACGACACTGATTCCCTCTGAAATCATCCATGAGGCAAGGCAGAACCAGTAGTGACCGGTCGGCTCAAGGCCAAGGACTATCTGTTTCTTGTTATTCTCTGCAGCGATTTTCAGCGCCCACATCTTTGCATTCTGAAATCCTTCAAGATTATTGTTAAACGAAAATACGCCTTTGCCGAGTTCTCTGCCTCTTGTGTCTATTGCTCTCAGATAATGCGTTTCACTGCCTATATCACATCCTAAGATAAGCATATCATCGCTGATAAATGAAAGCTTTGCATTCTTGTCAAACCTGCCGCGTGTTTCAAGTTCTCTCCATGTTGAAGCTGTAAGATTTTCTCTAATCACCTCCGCTTTTTTTAAAAGTTCCTGTTTTTCAAAAATATTTGTACTTATCACTTGATTTTTCTTCTTTGTACCTTTATTATTCATCTTATACACCTCTTGTATTTTTTAGATTTTTACCAACAGGCTAGTCAGTAACAATCTAAATTTACTTGAGGTGTTTTTTATTGTCAATATCTTGACCTATTTAAAGTATACAGGAAGCTTTCTGCACTTTTATACCTTTATGTCTGTTATTTTTCCCGTCAGGTTGTATGCGAATATTATGCCTGCAAGGGCTGCCGTCATAATAATGCGGCCCTCAAAGGTTTCGTACAGCGGATCTGTGTATCCTGAAGATGTGACATTAAGCCCTGCCAGTATCACAAGCGGCATTGCGGTTATTATCTTTGCCTCCACCTGTTTTTGCGATATAATCGTCCTTATTTCTTTTTCGATGGAAATTTTGTCGGTAAGTATATCCGCTGTTTTGGTTATCACTTTTTCCATATCTCCGCCGGTCTCTCTTATAGACAGGTACACATCCACAAAGCTTTCAATGTCCTGACATCCGCTTCTTGCCGCAAAATCCGACAAAAGCTGCGCTTCGCTGCCTCTGTTTTCAAATATGCCTTTTGTTATACTTTCAAGCTCGATTACAAGAGGTGTGCTATCGTCATATATAAGCTTCAGATCCTCAAGACCCTCTTTGAGGCCCTCTGCCATGCTTTTGCCTGTTGATATCGAAGCCGAAAGGCTGTACAGCAGATCCTTAAATTGCATCAGCAGGTAATTTCTGCGCTGCTCAGCCTTGTAGCTCCGATATTTTCTTAAGAAAAGGAGTATGAGTATTCCTGCTAATGCAGAAAGAAAAATGCTTTTATAAAAAAGATAACCTATAGCAAAAAAACATATGTACCCCGCTGTAATAAATCTGATTTTTTCTTTTGATGACAGCTCATAGGTTCTGTAGTCAGTATCCATTCTCTATTCCTCTCATTTTGAATTTAAACGTGTTCTTTATTTTGTTTCCTGTCGGCACAAGACCCTTTTCGATGTCGTATTCAAAAAGCCCGTTAGTCTCTATTTCATCGTCTGAAACCCCTGTAAGCTCTGCAATTTCAAGAACCTTCCTGCTGTTATCGGGCATCCTGCCAAGGTGAACAATCAAATCTATACCCTCCGCTATCTGCGCCCTTATTGCGCTTACAGGGAAATCAGCAGCCTGAAGATACATGGATTCAAGTCTTTTGATCATTCCGTGAATCGAATTGCCGTGCCCTGTGCTTAAGCTCCCGTCATGCCCTGTGTTGCAGGCGTTTATCATATCGGCAACCTCTCTGCCTCTGACCTCTCCGACTATTATCCTTGAGGGCCTCATACGAAGACTGGTTTTGATAAGGTCTGTCATGGATACCTCGCCTCTGCCCTGTATGTTGGAGTTCCTGCATTCAAGCCTGACTATGTTGTTGTGGTTTTTAATCTGAAGCTCTGCTGAATCCTCTATTACCACAAGTCTTTCATCCGGCGGTATATAATCTGCAAGGCAGTTTAAAAACGTTGTCTTGCCCGATGATGTACCTCCGCTTATGAATATGTTCATGCCTGCCTCAACGCATGCTTTGAGAAAATCCGCAGCCTCTCTGCCAAGGGTGCCGTTTGCCACAAGAGCCTCCATGGTAAGGGCTTCCTTCGGAAATTTTCTTATTGTAAGCGCCGGGCCGTTAAGTGCTATATTTTTGTATACACCGTTAACTCTGCTTCCGTCTTCAAGCCTGGCATCAAGTATCGGATTAAGCTCATTAAACTCCCTGTGCACCTTTGCGGCAATCCTTCTTATCAGCTCCTCTAAGGCCTCTGCGCTGTAGAAGCTGTCACCTGTTTCTTCTATGCCTGTTGATTTCTCCACAAAGATTTTGTCTTTGCCGTTTACCATAATCTCTTTAATGTCATCATCTTCGATATACGGCTGAAGTATGCTCAGATCCTTTCGCAGGTTATAGAAAATGCTGTTGATTATATGCAGGTTTTCTTCACAGTCCCTGAAAGCAAACTCCTGTCTGCTGAAAATGTATTTTTCGATAATCTCCCTGACTTCATCATCCTCCACGCCTGCTTTGGTTCTGCTGATAAGCTTTCTTATACTGTCCGTTATTTCGTAGATTTCGTTTACCATATTTCTTTTTATATCCATTTTTACCAGTTCCTTTTATCATCTTTTGATTACATAATAAAACAGCTGCCGGTAATTAGCAACTGTTTTATTTCTTAGGTTTATTCATTTTTTACATTTTTTCTCAAGATTTTTGCCTCTAATCCGCAGAGTTTCAACAAGGTCTTCAGCAAAAAACTTTTTTGTCAACTACCAGTAATTAGTAATTGTCGTCATCGATTTCAAGCACACCGCTGAGCAGCAGCTCGTCAGCCATTGTTCTCGTACCTATTACCCAGAGCAGATCTCCTGTTTCTATGATCGTATCAACATCAGGGTTTATAATCGGCAGATTATCTCTTTCGATGCCTATTATGAAGCCCTTGTAATCTTTTCTGAAATTACAGGTCCGGATAGGTTTTTTGTTAAACGATGAATCCTTAGCGGCAGGAACAGGGCAGCATACAATCTGATCCTCGGCGCTGACACCGTCAAACACCTGACTGTAAATGTATTCTTTGAGGGTTATTGTTCCTTCACCTGTCATATTCATGTTGCTTGTTCTCTCAAGCACAATCATAAATGCCGCAATGTCATCTTCTGTACCCAGAATATGAAGTATGTCGCCTTTTTTGATGCGCTCATCCGCATCAGGCATATTTATATGGGAGCCGTTTCGGAGTATTTTGATTACAAGTATACCCAGATATTTGTTGCCTGCAAGCTCTTTTACTGTTTTTTTCTTAGGCTCGCTTGTTATCTCTATTTCGCATATATGTATCACCTCATCCAGCCACATATGATTGCTCTTGTATTTTCGCTCCTGCTGCATCTTGGCAAGCTGTTTTTCGGACAGATTGGATATGAACTGCATCTCCATTTTGATTGCGGCGCTGCTCATGAAATCCGATTTGACAGCTACCCCCACAATCAGTGCGCCTATTACAATATCTATGGCTATAGGTATGTTCCAGAAATGACGTATCAGTATCATTACTACAAACATGACGAACACTATTCTGATGCCGTAAAGAGCCGCAAGCGGCAGCCTGTTGGCATTGCTTCTGAGCCACAGCTTGGTAAAGTAAATGCTTCGTTTGGAGCACATTATGCTTGTAAGTACCAGTATGCAGGCAAGCATGAGGATTACGGCAGTAATATCTCCGGCTTTAACGCCCATGACGCTTTCAAATACAGGCACAGCAAACTTGATACCCGCAAAATATGTCACCAGTATGCCTCCGCCGCATACAAGGGTTCTGAGAATGTATTTGGTGATGTACTGTTTCCATTCCGATTCCTGCTCCACCGATGTTTTGCGGCCCGATGTATATTTTCTGATGAATTTATGTGCCTTGTCAGGCAGTCTGTCATCCACAAAATCATATACTTTTTCGGAGTTTTTAATGAATATCGGAGTTGTAAACGTGGTTATAACCGATACGCATACCACTATAGGATACAGGAAATCACTGGTTACTCCAAGTGTGGTGCCAAGAGTTGCAATTATGAATGAGAACTCTCCTATCTGCACCATGCTGAAGCCGCCTCTGATGGCGGTATTAAGGGAATTTCCCGATATCAGTATGCCAAGAGTCGAGAATGTCATCTGACCTATGATGGTAACTACAGTTATAATCAGTATCGGTCCTATGTATTCAATCAGCATCTCAGGCACAATCATCATGCCTACCGATATGAAAAACACCGCTCCGAACATATCCTTGATGGGTTTGATGATATGCTCCACCTTCTCTGCAAGCATAGTGCCGCCTATGATCGAGCCTGCTATGAAAGCTCCCAGTGCAGAGGAAAAACCGATTACGTTTGCAAGTATTACCATGCCAAGACATATGGCAAGTGAAACGATAAGCAGAGATTCATCGTTCATAAGTCCCGAGGTTTTTTTGAGGAGCGTAGGTATCAGGTATATTCCAAGCGCCAGCCAGAGCACCAGATAGAGAATAAGAAGCCCCAGCTCTCCTACAATAGCCACTCCTCCTGTACTGCCCTTGCTGACTGCAATAGTCGAAAGAATTATCATCATAAAAATTCCTCCGATATCCTCTATTACAAGCGCGCCCAGCACCGTTTCAGCAAATTTCTTTTTCTTGATGCCGAATTCCTCATAGGCTTTTAATATTATCATTGTAGAGGACATAGACAGCATTCCTCCGAGGAAAATACTGTCCATCTGACTCCAGCCGAGAAGTCTGCCCAGCAAAAATCCTATGGAAATCATCGCTGTCATTACGGTCATAGCCGTAATAATCGCGCTTTTGCCTACATCTACGATTTTTTTGAAGCTGAATTCAAGCCCGAGGGCAAACATAAGGAATACTATTCCTATCTCGCCCCACATTGAAATATCCTCAACTGCCACTACCGTAGGCAGAGGCTGAAAATTAGGGCTTATCAGAAACCCCGCCACTATATATCCTAAAACAACGGGCTGTTTTAATTTCTTAAAAAGAAGGGAGACAACCGCTGCTGCCAGCATCATAAGCGCCAGATCCGTTATAAATTCATCCAGATGTTCCAAACTTGTTTCTCCTTTCTTTTTATTCTGCTATAATTTTACCAAAAAATCAGACTCTTAACAACAGTAATTTGTCATTTGTCTGTAATTATTTTGCCATCATCCTGTCAATCAGCTCATTTACTTTTGCGTTCACCACCTTCTCCGGACTTATATGTATCATCTGTTCTTTCAACAAAATACCATCGGAACAGTAATCCACATATACAGTCTCCGTATCCTCTGCCTCAACGTCATCTGCCGCGGTAAATCTGTTTACAACATTTATGATATTGCCTGCCGCAAGTTCTCTGATATGAGCATCGTAAACTCTGTCCTTCATGCAGATATCAGCGTTTTCATCTCTCACTTTAACTATCGTGCCGCACAGGGAAACCGCGCTGTCATAGACGCTGCCTATGCCGCTTCCTATATCCAGCACTATATGAGTAAACATACCGGATTCAGCTACATTGCTTATGAATTTCACAAACTCTCCTGCTTTTATCTGAAGCAGCCTGTTGTACGGTCTCGCATAATTAAGATATGAAACTCTGTACTCGTCCGATGACAGGCAGGCCTCAAGATCCTCTTTTCTGAAACCTCTGGTGAGAAAATTAAACAGCAGCCTGTTTATATTCATCTCAACATTTTCTCCCGCAGGAGAAAAAGGTATCATGTCAAGGCTGACATACAGCACTCTCTCTTTTCTTGTTCTCTGCAGCTCCTGCGCTATGCCGACCGCAATACTGCTGCTGCCTGTACCGCCTCTTGCCGAACATACGCCTGTAATTCTGCAGGGGCTTCCCAGCGCAACCTGAGTGTAGTCATCATAGTATCTGCAGTATTCATAGAGAATTTTTTTGCATATCTGCTCCGCGCTCTCAAAACGGTACACGATATTGCCGCCGCAAAGCTCTTTTTTGTCCGCAAGATATATCACTCCGTCCCTGCAGGCTGTTTCATCTGTGTAATCAGTAATAAAAACATTGCCTTCAGCATTTTTGTCTGACAGATTGACATTAAAGCTGCTGCTGAGTGTCATGCCCAGTCTTTTTTCAAATTCTTTGTCTTTCAAATCAATATTTACTATTATCATTGTTTTCACCCTTTCTAATTCTTTTTTACCATTATAATACATACATTGTTACTATTTGTCAAGGCTTCTTAATTTTTTTATTGCACTTTTTATTCCGCCGACCTCATCTATAAGGCCTGCATCCACCGCTTCTTTTCCAAAAAGAATTGTCCCCACATCATTTGCCATGTTGTCCGTACAGTTAATAAGACTCAGAATTTTTTCCCTGTCTGCTCTGCTGTGCTCCTCAATAAAATTTACAACTCTTTCCTGAGTTTTTTTCATATATTCAAATGTGGGGCGGGCTGTAATCACCATACCGCTTGTTCTGATAGGATGCAGCGTCATTGTTGCGGTTTTGGTGATAAACGAATAATCCGCAGCCGTCGCCAGAGGTATCCCGATGCTGTGTCCGCCTCCGAGAACTATTGATACTGCAGGCTTTGAAAGACTCGCTATCATTTCGGCTATTGCAAGTCCTGCCTCCACATCTCCTCCCACAGTATTAAGCGTAAGCAGCAGGCCTTTGATTTCAGGATTCTCCTCCACCGCTATGAGCTGCGGTATTATATGCTCGTATTTTGTTGTCTTGTTTTCGGCAGGAAGCACCGTATGCCCTTCTATGCTCCCGATTATATTTATATACTGAATATCTGTTTTGAAGTCGCTGTATACATTCAGAACACCAAGCTCTTTTATGAGTTCCTCAGCGGATATGCCGGTTTCTTTTTTTTCTTCGGATTTTTCACACATAAATTTTCACCTCGTAAATATCATTAGTAATAACAATAGTATTTACTCTTGCGGAGGTCATTATGCGGTTAAGTGAAATAGGAAACAAAGAAATTATAGATCTGTCAACAGGCTCAAGGCACGGACAGCTGTGGGATTCGGAGCTTCTTTTTGACCCTGAGACAGGAGAAATAAAAGCTATACTCATATCTGATTTCAAGACATCAAAGCATATGAGAACAGAAGATTACAGACAGCTTCCATGGCAGTCCATACTAAAAATAGGCGAGGATATGATAATATTTCAAAGCAGCAGATATTGAAATTAAAACAGATAAAATACCCACTGATATCAACATACCAATGGGTTGTCCTTATGTTTATCTCATGTATTCATCTGTAATAACACAGGTTTAATTATACCTTGTTAAGGCAAATTATTTACTCCATACCCTGCTACTGTACCTGCACTGACTGAGTTTTGTCTGTCCTGCCTGATTCACCTTAATAAGGTATATTTATATATCGTCCACCAGCTAATCAAACTGCCTGTCTACAGCTTCTCTATTTCCTCTTTAGAAAGGCCTGTGTATTTCGCAATCTTATCTGCAGGCTCATTATCGTCCTTCATAGCCTTCG
>CAVJEY010000044.1:0-13812 GCA_963648745.1 Christensenellaceae bacterium Phil1 | reverse complement strand
GCACCGTAAACTCTATTCTTTCGCTGCTGTTCATAACACACATAACAACCACCCCTGCAACTGCAGCCGCAATGGCAATACACAAAATCGCGACCGCTTTTTTTCTCTTTGAATTTAAAGCCTTATATTTTTCCACACTAAAAACTCCCTTCCTGAAATTACTACTAAAATTTATTCAGAAAGGGAGTCTGTTATTCGTATTTTGTCCCGATTATATCAACTCTCTGACAGCCCTGACTATATCATCTGCAGTCATGCCGTATTTTTTCTTGAGTTCCTCCGGCTTGCCGGATTCTCCGAACACATCATGCTGTCCCACAAATCTCATCTTAACGGGCGCTTCCGTAGCCGTAACCTCTGCAACGGCGCTTCCAAGCCCGCCTATTACAGAGTGCTCCTCTGCCGTAACTATCGCGCCTGTTTCTTTTGCCGCTTTTATAATCAGATCTCTGTCTATCGGCTTGATGGTATGTATGTCTATAACTCCTGCATCTATGCCCTGTTTTTTGAGTTCCTCCGCAGCCGTCATTGCTTCGCTCACCATAATACCTGTTGCTATTATGGCAACATCTTTGCCGTCTTTGAGTGTTTTGCCCCTGCCTATTTCAAAGTCTGCCGATTCATCATAAAATACAGGCACAGCGCTTCTGCCAAGTCTGATATAGCACGGTCCGTCTATCTCCATGGCTTTTTCGAGAAGCTTTGCAGTTGACATGCCGTCACTTGGATTTATAACCGTCATACCCGGTATTGTGCGCATCAGCGCAATATCCTCAAAGGTCTGGTGAGTCGCTCCGTCCTCGCCTACAGTGATACCTGCGTGAGTCGCGCAGATTTTAACATTTGCATGGGTATAGCCTATGGAATTTCGTATAATCTCAAAGGCTCTGCCTGCTGCAAACATTGCAAATGTGCTTGCACATACGATTTTGCCCGATACCGCAAGTCCTGCCGCTGCCGCGTACATATTCTGCTCTGCAATACCCATATTGAAAAATCTTTCGGGATATTCTTTTGCGAATATTGCTGTCTTGGTCGAACCCGAAAGGTCTGCGTCCATAACCACCAGATTGTCATATTTTTTGCCAAGCTCGGCAAGTGTTTTGCCGTAGGCTTCTCTTGTCGCCATTTTGTCTGCCATTACCATTCACCTCCAAGTTCTGCTACCGCCTGTCTGGCCTGCTGCTCGTCCGGAGCCTTGCCATGCCAGCCCGCCTGATTTTCCATAAAAGATACGCCTTTGCCTTTTACTGTCTTTGCTATTATTGCCGTCGGTCTGCCCTTGCAGCTTCTTGCTGCTTCAAATGCCTCGCAAAGCTGCTTCATGTCATGCCCGTCAATCATCATCGTATTCCAGCCGAAAGCTTTGAATTTCTCATCTACAGGCGCAACTTTCATTACATCATCGTTCCTGCCGTCAATCTGCAGTCCGTTCCAGTCCACAACTGCCGTAAGATTGTCAAGTCCATAATGCGCCGCCGACATTGCAGCCTCCCATACAATACCCTCCTGCAGCTCGCCGTCTCCCAGCACTGCATATATCCTGCCCGGATTTTTGTCAAGCCTGTTGGCAATAGCCATGCCTACTGCGGCCGATATGCCCTGTCCCAGTGAGCCTGTTGACATTTCTATGCCTTTGACTTTACCTCTGCTCGGGTGTCCCTGAAAAGCAGAGCCAAGCTTACGAAGAGACATCATATCCTCTAGCGGATAATAGCCTCTCTCGGCAAGAGCCGCATACTGCACAGGTCCTGCATGGCCTTTTGAAAGCACCAGCCTGTCCCTGTCCCATTTGTCCGGGTTCTGGGGGTCAATGTTCATTTCACTGAAATAAAGGCAGGTAACTATGTCTGCCGCAGACAGTGAACCGCCCGGATGACCTGAACCGGCACTGTATATGGCCTTAATAACATCTGCTCTTATTTTTGCTGCAATTGTTTCAAGTTCTTTGTAGTTCATTTTGTTTCACCTTTCAGCTGTACTGCTTACAGGCAGGGTATTCCTGCCTGTATAATATTAACTTGTATTTATTCAAAAGCATTTATTCCCAGGCTTACGCCCAGCGCTTCATTTACATCCGGCATTAACTCCTGATTCAGAGTGCCTATTCTTTCTCTTAATCTGCTTTTATCTATTGTTCTCAGCTGCTCTAAAAGCACAACCGAGTTTTTGCTTAATCCGTTTCCTGCCGCGTCTATTGATACGTGAGTAGGCAGCTGCGCTTTGTTTTTGCGTGATGTCACCGCCGCGACTATTATCGTCGGGCTGTATTTGTTGCCTACATTGTTCTGCACTACCAGTACGGGTCTTACCCCGCCCTGTTCAGAGCCTATCACCGGACTTAAATCAGCGAAATAAAGATCTCCTTTTTTCACTATCAAGTCCTATTCACCTCTGTATTAAAATTTACCGGCCGATGATGCTTTTGATGGCTCTGGGGGTGAATTCCGCAATGTCCGATGCGATAATACCCCACTGACCTGTTGCATCTGCAGCCATATCCCCCGCAAGACCGTGTATATATACACCGCAGGCTGCCGCATCAAATCCGCTGCAGCCCTGTGCCGACAGCGATGCGATTATTCCTGTCAGGGTGTCTCCCGAGCCTGCTGTTGCCATTCCGGGGTTGCCTGTAGTATTAATATATGATTTCTCTCCGGCAGATGCCACTACGGTACCTGCACCTTTGAGAACGGCCGTCGCGCCTGTCAGAGCCGACAGCCTCTGCGCAATCTCTTCGCGACCTGAAGGCATGGTGCCGAGAAGCCTTGCGGCCTCACCCATATGGGGAGTTATGACTATATCCGCACTGCTTGTCCTCATATCCTCAAAGAGATCCGCCGACGCAGCTATGTTTAATCCGTCTGCGTCTATTACCAGAGTTTTCCGGTATTCTTTAAGTATTTTTCTGATTAAAGCTGTATTCTCCGCATCAACTCCAATTCCCGGACCTACTGCTACGGCATCATATATGCCGAAATCCGTTTCGGGGCTTCGCAGAACACATATAGCTTCGGGAACAGATATCTGCACTATGGGGAAAACTTCAGATGGCAGGCTCACATATACAAGGCCTGCGCCTGACCTCAGCGCACCTCTTGCACACAGCACCGCCGCGCCTGTCATGGCTTTGCTTCCCGCAATAATCAGAACTCTGCCGCACTGTCCTTTGTGTATGTCCTGCGGCCTTTCTCTGATTATATTATTTACATATTCTTTTGTTATTAAACATCTGTTGTTCATTTTTATATATTTGTCAGCATTGCTGTTGCTATTGCAAAATAGGTTACAACCGAAATCATATCGGATAAAGATGTAAGCAGAGGATTTGCAACCAGCGCAGGGTCTATACCCAGTTTTTTGGCTGCCATCGGAATAAGTCCTCCCAGCATCTTGGCTATTATCACGATTATGACAAGGGACAGGTTTACAATCAGCGCTGTCGTAATATCAACTCTGTCTATTGCCAGCACTTTGATGAAATTGATGCTTCCAAGCACCAGACAGATTCCTATGCCTATCCGGAATTCCTTCCACAAAACCCTGAGAGCATCGTCTGTATCAAGATCGCCTACCGCAATACCTCTTGTTACAAGGGTTGCGGCCTGATTGCCGGCATTGCCTGAGGTGCCCATAAGAAGCGGTATATAGCATACCAGCGTAGGTGTAAGCATATCCTCAAAGGCTCCTAAAATGCCTCCTGTTATCATAGCCGTAAACATCATAAGCGTAAGCCACATGATCCTGCTTCTGATATGCCCCCACACACTTATATCAAGATATTCTCTGTCATCATCATCACTTAATACGCCGGCCATTCTCTCAATATCCTCTGTAGCCTCCTCCTCGATGACATCCATAATATCATCGACCGTAACGATTCCCACAAGCCTGCCCTCGTTGTCCACAACAGGGATTGCAAGGAAGCCGTATTTCATGAAGGCATCCGATACCTCCTCCTGGTCGTCATATACATTAACCTCAACAAAATCCGTATGCATCAGATCGGAAATCAGGGTATCATCATCGGAAACAACAAGAGTTCTGAGTGATACTATTCCCTCAAGCTTCCTGCCTTCCGATTTAACATAGCAGGTATATACTGTTTCGGAATCCATACCTTCGTCTTTGATATGTTTGAGAGCCTCTCTGACAGTCATGCTGCCCTGCAGGCTGATATATTCAGGCGTCATCAGGGAGCCTGCGCAGTCATCGGGGTAATTCAGAAACGTATTGATGAGCTTGCGCTCCGCCTTGGTGGATTTTTCAAGAATTTTATCAACTATATTGGCAGGAAGCTCTTCAAGCACGTCAATTTTATCGTCAAAGTCAAGCTCGTCAATGATATATGACAGCTCCATATCCGTAATACCGTTTATGATGTCCTTCTGATCGTCGATTGTAAGGTATGAAAACACCTCTACGGATACATCCTTGGGCAGCATACGGAATACGACTATGGCGATTTTGATTCCAAGTTCTTCGATTATTTCTTCTAATATTTCGGCTGCGTCAACGCCATTGTTTTTGAGGATTTCTTCTCTGGCACTTCTGTACTGCCTGTTTTCCAGCAGCTTTATTATTTCTTCCACAGTGTCGTCAAAAGTCTTTTCTTCTATGTCCATTGAGCCTCCTCCTTTCATCCTGCGTTCATCATAATATTATACATCAGAGTATCTTGCTTTGGCAATATATTATTCCACCGCATCGAGGATACTTTCTTCGGGTACCACCACATAGCTGTCAGGCACTCTGCCCAGTATCACCGTCTCTGCAACAAGCACCGTATTGGTAACGGTTATCTCTCTGTCTGTAAACGGTGCAAGCAGAGAGATGCTGCTTTTTATTACAGCATATATTTTGTATTTTGTCTGATTTATTCCCTGCTCCTCAAGCTCTGTCTTAAACTGTGTTTCAGATACCGATATGGGTACTATCTTAAGTTTGAAATACGGTCCTCTCTGCGAAAGGACTCTGCTCCCCATAAGCGCGCCTGCGGACACCTTTATTACTGCCGGCTCTATTTCCGAATAGCTGTCCTGAAGCTTCAGCATAAGCCCCGACATAAGCGCATTTATTCTGCGGGTATCGGACTGAACCATGCATATATCGCCCTGTTTGTCGGTTCTGACCGTAAGCAGGTCGTCCATATCGTCAAATTCCTCAAAGTTTTCGTTTATTGTCCTGTTTATTATTCTGTTTACAACAGCCTTGGCCTTGACCTCTCCTATGGCCTGCATATTGGGACCGACTTTGCCCCTGATACATACAAGGCAGCAGATAAGTACGGCAGATATAGCTATAAGGCCTGTAATTATCAGTATCCTGCCTGTCATATGTACGCTTCTCAATAAAAAACACCCCCTGCCGCAATATAATATGCGGCAGAAGGCTCATCTGTTACAAAGCTTTAGTAAAGTTTCCCGTCTTCTTTGTTGATTTCTTCAATGAATTTGTCATTTAATATTCTGATGAATGTTCCTTTCATTCCCAGAGATCTTGATTCGATTACTCCTGCGCTTTCGAGTTTGCGCAGAGCGTTAACTATAACAGATCTTGTGATACCGGATCTGTCTGCGATTTTGCTTGCAACAAGCAGTCCCTCATTACCGTCAAGCTCTGAGAAAATCTGTTCGACAGCCTCAATCTCTGAATATGACAGTGTGCCTATTGCCATCTGTACAACGCTTCTCTTGCGTTCTTCCTCTTCCTCTTCGATGGATTTCTGTCTCTGGATTTCAAGTCCCACTACAGTGGCTCCGTATTCTCCAAGCACAAGATCCTCATCCGTAAATATGTTGTCGTATCTTGTAAGGATAAGCGTACCCCATCTCTGACCGCCTCCCAGAATAGGAATTACGGTATGAAGCTTGTTTGATGTATCGTAATCATACTTGAAAATCTCAAGAGCATCTTCACCTGTAAGGTTTGCCTTGGTGTCAACAACCTTGAGCAGAGCTTCGTTGTATTCCATAGGGAATCTCTCAACGCCTGTTTCGGGATCATCCACCGTAGGGCTGTCCTCCTCGATTTTGTAATGTACGGCTATGACTTTGCCTCTCTTGTTTGCAATGTATACATTGGCATCCATAAGGTCGCTCAAAATTCCGCAAAGTTCTTTGAATGAAAAAGCTCCTGTGGTGCTTTCCTGAAGCAGCCAGTTAAGTTTTCTTACTTTGGTTAAAATCTGTTCCATCTATTAATCCTCCATTTTTAATATGTCGCTTTTTTATCACAAGACCAATTATATACTATTTTTTTGTTAGTATCAACAATAATTTAGATT
Source organism: Christensenellaceae bacterium Phil1 (assembly GCA_963648745.1). Classification (GTDB taxonomy): domain Bacteria; phylum Bacillota; class Clostridia; order Peptostreptococcales; family Anaerovoracaceae; genus UMGS973. The sequence goes on along the minus strand of CAVJEY010000044.1, from coordinate 7,526 downwards.
TTTCTAAAAAGTTTTTAATCGGCCGACAATTGGAACAAACTTGCCTAGTTTTTGTTTTATTGCAGTTTTTTTTGCTGTACTATTGCAATCAAAAAGGACATAAAACAAATCTGCCCCATGTCCTTTTTATTATCTACATCCCCAGTTTTGCTATGTTACTGTCTCCCGCAAAGTTTGAAAGCTCATACAGAAACAGTATCTCATCGGCATCACCGGCTATCATATCTATATTGCCCGAGAAATATCTCATATCAATCATAACTATTTCCCCGTAATCCTCAGTCAGAAGCGGTACAAAACAGTTTGCAAAGGAATCCTTGACAACAACAAGTTTTTTGTCATTGCTCCCGCTTTTTATATCCGTTATTCCGTAGTTGCCTCCAAAGAACACCTTGTACCGGTCTTTTTCTTTCAGGGCATCCATATCAAACATATCAATATCCTGCCCGTCTGCCGTAACCTTTACTTTCCTGCTGATTACAGGAATTTTAACGGTATCAAAGGAGCCTCCCTCCGATACTTTTTTCTTTGCGCTCCTGTCAAGCACCTTGGAATACAGTGTGCCAAGGAAATCATCACACACCGTCTGTGTATCGTATGAGCATTTTTTGCCTGTAAAAGCCTCATAGCCTGCGTATGCGCCATCAAGAGTCCAGTGATGGTCTGTCCTGTAATACAGCGTGTTTTTTTTCCGGCTTTTCAGGCTGTCCCTCAGGTCTATCAGCCTGCAGTCTGCAAGAACTGATGCTGCCGTATCATACATTGCGTCATCATCAAAAAGCTGTGCATATGCGGGAAGTCTGTCTCTGTATATATTCCCGCTTTCGGGAACAAGCATTACCGTAACTTTTTTGTCTTTGTATTTAAGCGCAATATTCTCTGTTTTTTTGAGGTTTCGTTTGTATCTCTTGAAATTTATGTCCTTGTCGAGTTTTTTGTCAAAATAGAAACCGTCTCTGCCAAGATATGCCCCTCCTATATCTTTTCTTCCTGAGGCTTTTTTGACTGCTGTGGCTGCTGCCGTAAGTCCGTCTCTTCCCGGCATCTGATCGCTGGTATAGCTCATAAACTGCTGCTGAAACTCTCCCGACAGTATGTCTGCCGACAAAACATCCGAAAGCTTTGTCAGATATCTGTTTTCGTTTTCGGAAAAGCTTCTGTCCTGACCTGCGAATATCGATATTCCTCCTGCAATCAGAAAAGCCGTAAATATATATATGAATATTTTTTTCATAACACTTCACGCCCTCCCCTTAAAATCTGAAATACAGGAACGGATTGTAGCTGTCCCCGATTATAAATGCGGTGGCTGCTGCCAGCATCACGAATGCAAATACAAACCTTGCAATATCCAGAGCTTTTTCATTTCTCAAAAGTTTTGCCGGAATCTCTTTAGCTGTATGTACTGAGCCGAATGCCGCTATGGCAAGAAGCACACCATAGGTCTTAATATAGTAGATGCTCATAGGAGAGCTTCCTCCCGCGCCAAGCCCTGCCATAGATTTGAGATAAGGCCCGAGAACGGATATATCATCGCTTGCAAACACAATCCACCCTATAATTATGAACAGCAGCGCATATATATGGGAAAAAGCTTCCGGCAGCTTATCAAGCACACGCCCGAGAAACAGTTTTTCCGCCGCTATAAGGACAAAATAGTAAAGCCCCCATATTATGAAGTTCCAGCCGGCGCCGTGCCAGAATCCCGTAAGCGTCCATACGATTACAAGGTTCAGAATCTGGCGTTTCAGGCCTCTGCGGTTGCCCCCAAGCGGTATGTAAAGATATTCTCTGAACCACACTCCGAGAGTGATATGCCATCTTCTCCAGAATTCCGTAATGCTTCTGGATTCATACGGATATCTGAAGTTTTCGGGAAATGTGAATCCGAATATTTTGCCAAGGCCTATTGCCATATCGGAATATCCCGAAAAATCATAGTAAATCTGAAATGTGAATGCAAAAGCGCCTGTCCATGCCATAAGCGCCGGAATATTGCCTCCGTAGGAATAAATCTCATTCCACAGCAGACCGCACTGGTTTGCTATAAGGACTTTTTTGCCAAGACCTGCTGCAAATCTCACAATTCCGTCAGATACCATGTCGCTGTTAAGCCTCCTGCCTTTCAGCTGGTTTTCGATATCCTGATACCTTACTATCGGACCTGCTATAAGCTGAGGGAAAAACGTTATATACATACCGAAGTCGATAATGTTTCTCTGTACTTTTACAGTGCCTCTGTATACATCAATTACATATGACAGCACCTGAAATGTGTAAAACGATATGCCTATAGGAAGCGCCAGATTCAAAGCCTCTATGCTGATTCCCGAAATCCTGTTAAGGTTGTCTATAGCGAAATCAGTATATTTGAAGAAGCACAGCATCCCTATATTTACTATGACGCATACTGCAAGTATCAGGTTTCTCCTGTCTCCCTGCTCAAGTTTCCTGCCCATAAAATAATTAAAGGTTATCGAAAACATCATAAGCAGTACATATACAGGCTCTCCCCACGCATAAAAGATAAGGCTTGCTACAAGAAGCAAGCCGTTGCGCAGCTTTTCCGGAAGGATTCTGTACAGTACCATTACAGCAGGAAGAAATACAAATATGAACACTATACTGCTGAATACCATAAATCCTCCTGTTACTTGCTGATAAAGTCTGTAAATGCTTTTTTGACCTCGTCCTGCTTGTCACAGATTATGAGGACTGCATAGTTACCGCTCTTAAAGGTTATTGCATTCTCTGCTTTTTTGACCTGTTCGGGAGCATACTGGGAAAATACGTTTATTCTGTCCTGAACGTGCTCTTTGAGTGAGTTCACTGCTTCCTGAGCATCTGAAGCGTTTTTGACAGCTATTACCGCAATTTCATCTGCAGTGCCCTCGTTTGAATATGATACGAAAAATTTGTCTACCTTGCTGTAATCCATATCCGAGATATATGCAAACAGGTCCTCTGCGTCATCTTCACTGCTGTCTGCAGAAAGCATCTCACCAAGAGTGTCATCTGCAGCTTCCATGGCGGTTCTTAAATCGTACATGCTCACTGCACTGCTGCTGCCGCCGCAGCCTGCGGCAAAGACTGCCGCAAGCACTACAGCTGCAAGTATAACTGCTCTTAATTTGTTTTTCATATATTATTACCCCTAGTTATCGTTGTTTATCTTGTTTTTAATTGCATCTTCCCCGTTTGTGCTGGAATTTTCGGTACTGTATGTTACAGGCCAGCTGTCACTGTCGCCGAATGCCTTGGCGATTCTCTTGCCTATTTTTTCTGCAACATCCTGTGTTACAGTGTCGCCTGTGTCAGCCGAATTATTTATAACAACGCGCAGAACATATTTGCTGTTTTCATCTCTGAGCCAGTTCCAGTCCATATATGTCTCCGTATAGTCCACACTTATTCTGTCTGACAGACTGTTCATCATTGTATTTACCGTACCTGCATCATCATTTGAAGGCTGTTTGTCAAATCCTATTACAAATACATAGCTCTTTTCGTCCAGATGCTTCTTGACAACTTCAGGTATATCAAATATGTCTTTGGCTTCTTCCTTGTTCATAAATGCATAGCAGTATTTGGTTCCGTCTGCTGCAGGGAAGAAATCCATATTCCAGTCATGCGATATTGATGCAATATCATCATTCATATTAAAGTTTGCATAGTTGCCCAGCTCTGCATCTGTGTATACGTCTGTGTGATACCATTTGCCGTCAAGCTTTACAAGATCCCATGTATGGTATCTTTCGGTGTTATGTACAACCATACAGTCTATATCCATCATCTGCATAAACAGTCTGAAGGTGGTTGCATAGCCTACACATACCGCATCGTGATATTTTAATACTCCGTAAGGATTGTCACTGTCCTTGCCTGAGCTTGGTATTACTGTAAGAAGCCCCTTGTCCTGACCTATGTTTTTAACAAGCCAGTCATATACAGCTTTTTCTTTGTCGTAGTCCGACATATCATCAGTGATTATCTCCTTGAGGATATCCGATGCCAGATTGAGAGTTTCCTTATCCTTGTCATTAAGACCTGCATCACTGCCTTTTTTGTATGCATCGGAAATCTGCTCTGTGGACTCAATGGTGTATTCACCCATGATGGTAACATCGTTTTCTCTGTTTACATCCTCTGTGCTGCCGCTTATTGATTCAACGCTTTTTTTGACCTGGCCCATCGATGTAAGAGAGCATACACTCATCACTGTGCTTGCCACTATACATACTGCAAGAAATGCTGCCATACCAACAAACAGCTTACCTTTAAAAATCTCTTTCATAAAATCCGGGGTTGTAAAACTGATGACCTCTGTCACAGGTGAACAACCCGTCCTCCTTTCTTTTCAACAAATTCCGTGTATCATTGTACTGCTTGTAATAGTACACGTCAACCATCTGGTCTGCATTGCCCCATCTTTGCACCAGTTTTACTGCATATACACATATACTTATGCTAATATAACGGAAAATCCGCCATAAAAATGACGGAAAAAAACTGACAGCCTGCCGGCTACATGATATGTATTTACATATCGGCATCCGATTATGCCCTGCTGATATTATTTTTTTTACCAATATGCTCCTCGAATGTCTGCAGTGCCTCAAGCAGCGGCGCGGGCAGCCGGTCACAGCATTCTTTCCTCAATTCGTCAGGAACACCGTAAAAGCCCTCTGCAATGCTGCCTGCAATGGCCGTCAGTGTATCGCAGTCACCGCCAAGAGACACTGCGGTACGGATAACATCCTCGAAGCTGTTTCCCTCCATAAAAGCCGTAACAGCCTCCGGCACTGTTTCCATGCAGGTTTCCACATGGTAATAGCCCGGTCTGATTTCATCACAGGTGCGGTTCAGTGCATAGCCGAATTCATGCTCTATATACTCTCTGATTTCTGCTTTGGTGCATCCTGTTCTTGCCATAAAAACAGCACTTGCTGCAGCCTCAGCTCCCTTAATCCCTTCGGGATGATTATGTGTAACTTCAGCTGAAAGACTTGCCGCATGCCTTACGGCTTCTATGTCATCATAAAGCCACGCCACTGAAGAAACCCGCATTGCAGAGCCGTTGCCAAAGCTGCTATAGGCTCTGCATTCAGGGTTTTGAAGCCACCCTGAAAACATAACTCCGTATCCGGCATCCGGATACATATTTCCAAACTGACGCATCCGGTGTGCAAGTGCTCTCAAAATATCATCATCTGAAGCATCCGGCTTTGCATCAATAAAAGCCATGGCAACGGCAAGGGTCATTACCGTATCATCTGTGTATGTGGATTCTCCGGAGAACAAAGGGAATTCCCTGCTTTTGTCTCCGCGGTCAAACTCATAAGGACTGCCGATAATATCTCCCAAAATTGCTCCAATCATTATTTTTCACTCCTCTCTCTATAGTCTTTGTCAATCTTTCTTTTCCAATCGGCAGACAGTGGCGCCGCGCACGCTCTCACGCTGGTAATCGCCTCGCTGATAACCTCATAGTTAAGAGCTGTACCGATTTCATCGCAATGATAATTTGCAGCCATAGATTCATCAATGCCGAATTTTCCGGCTTCTGCTGCCGCATCAATGTTGGCTCCAAGAAAAATAAATTCCCAGCCATAGCGCTTTTTCTGACGCTCAATCATATGGCGAACTTTATCATAGGTATATCTGCGGCTGGCGTTTTCCATACCGTCTGTAGTAATGACAAAAAGTGTTTTTTCAGGCACATCTTCTTTGCGGGCATATTTGTGCACATTGCCGATATGATGGATTGCTCCTCCGACAGCATCAAGAAGCGCTGTGCAGCCGCGAACAAAATATTCTCTGTCTGTAAGCTCCGGTACCTCCGAAATGGCAATACGGTCATGAATAACCTCTGTTTCATTGTCAAATAACACCGTTGATACCACGGCCTCCCCCGGCTCCCTGCGCTGTTTTGCCAGCATGGAGTTAAAACCTCCGATAGTGTCTTTTTCCAGTCCCGACATGGAACCGCTGCGATCTAAGATAAATACAAGTTCAATCATAATAAAATCCTCCTGTTTCTTTATTGTGACCTCATTATAAAGAAAACGGGAGGATGAATGGTCGCATGGTATGCGACATTTTTATGCGCCTATAAGCGGCTGATCAAACTCAAACAGAACTTCATTAAGTTCAAAAATATCGTAGTTTCTGTTTACGAGAAAATATTCAACGATTACATCAAGCTTGCTGCTGTGGGAAAGTGCGAAGCCCGCTCTGCCGATAAAGTCCTTTGTTTCATCAAGGCTCAGCTCCAGAGCAAATGCAAAAGCCAGCGCTGTTGTTTTGGAAGGCTTGTAATTCATATTGTTTCTGATTTTTGAAAACAGTTTTCTGTCCACATTGGCTTTTTTGTAGATTTCAGAGTCTTTCCTGCCTGTACGGTCGATAAGTTTAAGGAGTGTTTCGGAAAACCCCGCGTCCAGATTTTTGAGCAGCCTGCCCCAGTTATCGGAATCCATTGGCACCGCCGCCCCGTCAGGTATATTGGCATACATTTCCGGTGACTGCAGTGAATAAGTATCCTCCTGAATCCGCCTTGTCTGAACCATGCGGTTAAATTCTGCCGTGCCGTATTCATCAATAGTTTTGCTGTAAATATAGTTTTCGTCAATATAGCTGCTGACAGACTTAAACAGTTTTTCCGACAGTACAAATGCTTCTTTTTCAAATACAACCAGATAAACCTGCATTTCATTGTCCAGAAGAAAAGTGCTGATTTCATTTATGGCAATCTGCAGCGCCAGAGGTTTAGGGAACCCGTAATTGCCTGTTGCTATCAGAGGAAACGCAACAGATTCGCATTTGTACTCTCTGGCCAGTGCCAGAGACTTCCTGTAACACGAAGATAAAATTTGCTCCTCTCCATGGCTGCCGCCTTTCCAGACAGGCCCGGCTGTATGAATAATGTATCCTACATCCATGCCAAACCCCGGCGTAACAGCAGCATCGCCAAAATCAATGCGACCGATTTTTTTCCGGGCTTCAAGCAGCTTGGGTCCGGCTTTTTTGTGTATTCCGCTGTCAATGCCGGAGCCGATGACAGGTTTTGGATTTGCAGTGTTTACCACTGCATCCACCTGCATATTTACAATATCGTTTCGTACTATTTCAAAAGGCATAATAAAACTCCTTCGATTATTTTAGCTGATTCTGTTCACAATATATCTTATATTTCTGCCGTTACCTTCTTTTTTAAGCCAGCCATCATTAACCATTTTGGCAATAACAATTCTTGCACGCCGCTGCTTAACGTCCAGTATTTTAGCTGCTTGTGCCGATGTTATGCCTGCCTTATCAAGGGCATACATGTAAATCACCTCTTCCTGAACATTTTCCGGCACTTTTCCGGCACTTTTCCGGCACTTTTCCGGCACTTTTCCGGCACTGCTGTCAGATAAAGCGGCAACATTTCCGGCATATTCCTTACGATAAATATTAATGCGCAGGTCTATATCACTGTCTATAAACTCCGGTTCTCTAAGGCCTGCTTCTTTCACCTGACTTAA
>CAVJEY010000043.1:0-13898 GCA_963648745.1 Christensenellaceae bacterium Phil1 | reverse complement strand
TGAAGATGAGCAGGGCGGCTCTTGACGGGATTTTGCAGAGCGTGCTTTATCAGTTTCCTGTGTCGCAGATAGGATTTAATATGCCGGGGTTTATGGACGGTGTTGATATAGATCACTGGATAAAAGCGGCGGTGATAGATAATATAAAAGGGTGGGCCGAAAGCTTTGAAAGTATAGAGGATATAGAAACAGGGATTTCACAGCTTGCAGACGGCGAAATAGTGACAGGAGTGTCCATTGCAGGTATGGATCTTGGCAAAGGTGTTGCAGAGGTGAATCTTGAGCTTGCGCAGGGCCTTTTTTACAGGGTTGTAGAGGAGCTGCTGGGTGAGGAAATTTCGGATGATGCCGGATTCTTTGCACTGCTTGCGGAGTTTGCGGCCTCAAAGAGAGCCTATGACAAGCTTGAGGATGCCATGAAGCAGGTAGAGGAAAAAGGCTACGGAATTGTTCAGCCCAAACTGTCTGAAATGGTACTGCAGGAACCTGAGATTTTCAGACAGGGCAGTAAATTCGGAATACGAATGACGGCAAAGGCACCAAGCCTGCACATTATACGGACTGATATAACCACCGAGGTTGCGCCTGTAGTGGGAAGCGAGGCGCAGTCGGAGGACCTCATAAAATATCTGCTTACGGAGTTTGAAACAGAACCGTCAAAGATATGGGACACCAACATCTTCGGCAAATCCCTGCAGGATATGGTGACAGAGCAGATGGAAAACAAACTGTCGAATGTACCGGAGAATATAAGGGTTAAGATACAGAATTCGCTGCAGAAAATATCAGATGAGGGCAGGGATTTCTTTATATGTATAGTGCTGTGATAAAAAAGGATGGGATTGTTCAGAGACTATAAACAGGCAAATATATTTTTGTAATTTGTCACAAAATGTTGTTGACAGAGCCTGATGGAAGCGATATAATGCTAACATAATTGAAAAAGACAAGGCTGTGAAGAGAACCAGTAGCATTAAGGAGACTGAACCAGAGAGTTGCCGGCAGGTGAAAGGCGCATAGTTACTTATTGTGAATACATCTCGGAGCTGCGTACCGAAAGCATCATGCAAGTAGGCTACGACGGGAGTGCCCGTTACAGCACAAGGGTATAACCATTAGTAATAATGTCGTACCTGTTAAGGTCGTTTCCGTGAGGAGACGATGAATGAGGTGGTACCGCGAAGTTAATCTCCGCCCTCTGTTTAGAGGGCGGTTTATTTATTTTTGTACTGCTTTCTGAGCACTTAACAGAACGAACCAGAGAGGAGAGCAGAATGGAAAATCTAAAACTTATTCAGACAGTGACTGTCATTGCGTTTGTGCTGTTTGCACTCGGAATGATAGGCATAGGAGCAGCAAGCTTCAAAAAAGTGAAAAATCTCGACGGGTTTTTGCTCGGAGGACGTAACGTAAGCGGCTGGGTGTCGGCGTTTTCATACGGCACAGCATATTTCTCGGCAGTAATATTTGTGGGATATGCAGGCAAGCACGGCTGGGACATAGGTATAGGCAGCATATGGATAGGCATAGGAAATGCAGTGCTCGGCTGTCTGCTTTCGTGGCTGCTTATGGCAAAGCGCACAAGGCATATGACGCATACGCTTAACTCCAAGACAATGCCGGAGTTTTTCGGTTCAAGATATGACTCTACTGTTATGAAGGTCGTTGCTGCACTGATAATATTCATATTTCTTGTACCGTACTCGGCAGCGGTATACAAAGGACTTGGGTTTATGTTCAATACGGTATTCCCTTCACTTTCGGTGAACTGGTGTATGCTGGCCATAGCGGCGCTTACGGCAATATATCTGGTGCTTGGAGGATATACCGCATCAAGCCTTACTGATTTCATACAGGGAATTATAATGGTGGCAGGCATCATATTTATGATAGGCGCGCTGCTTAATACAGATGAGGTTGGAGGCCTTGCAGAGGGACTTTCAAGGCTTTCACAGATTACAGACAACGGTGACGGAGTGACAGGCGAGCAGCTTACAAGCATATGGGGCGCAGACAGCTGGAAATTCCTATGCACCAATATACTTCTTACAAGCTTCGGCGTGTGGGGACTGCCTCAGATGGTTACCAAATACTATGCTGTCAAAGAAGGCAAAGCCATTAAACAGGCCACGATAGTTTCAACGCTGTTCTGCTTCGTTATAGGGGCGGGTGCATATACGGCAGGTTCCTGTTCCAGACTCATACTGGGAAACACGCTTCCTGAGGCGGGGTATGACGGAGTAATACCGAATATGCTTATGAAGGCGCTCGGAGGAGGCGGCTTTACAATAGTCATACTGGCGGTTATAATTATATTGCTGTTTTCGGCATCGATGTCAACACTGTCAGGTATAGTGCTGTCGTCTGCTTCAGCCATTTCAGTGGATCTGGCGCCGCAGCTCAAAAAAGGCTTCGGCGGCAGCCGGCAGATGCTTCTTACAAGGATACTGTGCCTTGTATTTATAGCATGCTCGTTTGTGTTTGCAACACTTAACATTTCGATTATAGTTAATATAATGAGTTTTTCATGGGGAGTTGTTGCAGGCTGCTTCATAGGACCGTATGTGTGGGGGATTTTTTCTAAAAAGATCACAAAAGCCGGAGCCTTTGCAGGCATGATATGCGGATTCCTTGCGATTGCGGTGCCGACGGTTGCAACCACCTGCAGCAGCGGATTTTCCGCGGCGGTAGACAATGCGGCGGGACTTGGCGTGCTGGCTATGGCAGTATCTTTTGTGATAGTACCGATAGTAAGCAGCTTTACAAAGAAATTCGACAGTGAATTTACGGATACAGTTTTCAGATAAATCATAAGAAAGGAAATGAACAATGCCAATTACAGATATTTTAGAGCATAATGCTACACTTTTTAAGAATGATGTAAGCCTTGTAGAGCTTAATCCGGGAGATGACGACAAGCCCAGAATGACATGGAGAGAATACTCTCTGATAGAATCCACAGGCAAGGCCAGATTCCGCAAGGAAATCACATGGGGAGAATTTAATGTGCAGGCCAACAGATTTGCAAATCTGCTGCTTTCAAGAGGAATCAAAAAAGGAGATAAAATCGCGATACTCCTTATGAACTGCATCGAATGGCTGCCTATATACTTCGGTATTCTCAAGGCAGGCGCGGTTGCGGTACCCCTTAACTTCAGATATACGGCGGATGAAATCAAATACTGCTGCAAGCTGGCAGAGGTTGACGGCATAGTGTTCGGGCCTGAGTTTACGGGACGTATGGAGGAAATCTGCGACCGTATGCCAAAGGTCAGACTGATGATGTATGCAGGAGAGGACTGTCCGTCATTTGCCGAAAGCTATGATGAGCTTATCGAATACTGCTCATCCAGAACACCTCAGACAGACATCAAGGATTCTGATGATGCGGCTATATACTTTTCATCGGGAACCACAGGGTTTCCAAAGGCAATACTTCATCCCCACAGGAGCCTGATGCACGCCTGCAGGGTTGAGCAGAACCATCATTCGCAGACCAGAGATGACGTGTTCCTGTGCATACCTCCGCTGTATCACACGGGAGCCAAAATGCACTGGTTCGGAAGCCTGCTGGTGGGAGGCAGGGCAGTGCTTCTCAAAGGCACAAAACCCGAATGGATAATGAAGGCTGTTTCAGAAGAAAAATGCACAATACTGTGGCTTCTGGTTCCATGGTGTCAGGATATATTAGATGCGCTCGACAGAGGCGATATTAAGCTTGAAGACTATCAGCTTGACCAGCTGCGTCTTATGCACATAGGCGCTCAGCCCGTACCGCCTAGTCTGATCAAAAGATGGAAGGCATATTTCCCTAAGCATCAGTATGATACAAACTACGGTCTCAGTGAATCCACGGGACCTGGCTGTGTTCATCTTGGAGTTGAGAACATACACAAGGTAGGCGCTATAGGCAAGGCCGGATTCGGCTGGGAAGTCAAAATAGTGGATGAAGCAAGAGGTCTTGTCAGAAAAGGCGAGGTAGGTGAGCTTGCAGTCAAGGGGCCGGGAGTTATGAAGTGCTACTTTAACGACGAAAAGGCTACAAGAGAAACGATTTATGACGGCTGGCTTATGACAGGCGATATGGCCTATGAGGATGAGGACGGCTTCCTGTTCCTTGTTGACAGAAAAAAAGACGTGATAATATCCGGCGGCGAAAACCTGTATCCTGTTCAGATAGAGGACTTCCTGAGAAAAAACGACAGCATCAAGGATGTTGCGGTAATAGGGCTTCCTGATGACAGACTGGGAGAAATCGCGGCGGCGATAATCGAGCTCAAAGAAGGAGCGGAATGTACGGAAGATGATATCAATGAATTCTGCCTTGACCTGCCAAGATACAAAAGACCTCACAAAATCATATTTGCAGATGTGCCGAGAAACCCTACAGGCAAAATTGAAAAGCCTGTACTTAGAGAAAGATACAGCTCGGTAAGACTGGTTGAGCAGCAGAATACAAGATAGACCATGAAGAAAAAAGCATATGCAAAACTTATATTTGCCATGATTATATGGGGAACCTTAGGCTCTCTTGTCAGGCAGATACCCCTTGCCAGCGGTGAAATTGTGCTGGCAAGGGTAATACTCGGTCTTGTGACGCTTGGAATAATATATTTTGCATCCGGAGAATACAAAAACAGCGCTGTTTCAGACAGACATACAGCTGTAAGAGATATTGCGATACTTGCCGTATCGGGCGCTGTTATGGGATTTAACTGGGTGTTTTTGTTTGAGGCATACAAATATACAAGTATAAGCTTGGCTACAGTATCATATTACTGTGCTCCTGTAATAATTACAGTTGCCTCGCCATTTGTGCTTGGTGAAAAGCTTACGGCAGCCAGAATTATCGGCACAGCTTCCGCGGCAGCCGGAATGTTTATGATAACAGGCTCTCTGTCGGGAGGAAGCCAGCCACTGAAAGGTATATTTTTCGGGCTTCTTGCGGCACTGTTTTATGCGTGTGTGACGCTTCTCAATAAACAGCTCAAAGGCAGCTTTACAGGCATACAGATTACTGTGATACAGCTTCTGGCGGCAGGCATAGTAGTGGCGCCATATGCAGTGGCAAACCACGAGGGAGCATGGGTGCTGCCGCAGGGCGCGGGGCTTGTCTGCCTCATTATTGTCGGCGTGGTGCATACAGGGATAGTTCTGCACCTTTATTTCTCGTCAATGCAGATACTGCCGGGTCAGAGCGTTGCCGTGTGCAGCTATATAGATCCTGTTTCGTCACTTCTGATTGCGGCTGCTTTTCTTGGTGAGAGAATGAGCCTTTTGCAGCTTGCAGGCGCAGTCCTTATAATCGGCGGTGCGGCTTTCGGCGAGGTGCAGCAAAAAAAAGAATAAATCATATCACCGCCAAGTATACATATACGGGTGGTGATTTTTAATGTCTGTATTTATCGGCAAAAAAGCCATGAGAAAAATACTTGCCGCGGTGCTGACCTTGTGTGTTCTCGGCTACGGAAGCGTATACATAAGGGGTGCGATGGAAAGCCGGCATACCGAGGCGGCCTCAGCGGAGGGCAGCTGGGGACTCAGTTTTCAGAGTGAGGGAGGATTGCCTGCAGGTAATGCAACAGCTGACTATCTAAAGAAATTTAACGCATATTATGTGGGAAATCCCGAAGAAAAATCAATATATCTGACATTTGATGCGGGATACGACAACGGATATACCGGGCATATACTTGATGTGCTCAAAAAACACAACATAAAGGCGGCGTTTTTTGTAGTGGGAAACCTTGTCAGAGATAAACCTGAGCTTATAAAGAGAATGGTAAAAGAAGGACATATAGTGGGGAACCATACATTTACCCATCCTGATATGTCAGCCATATCAGGCAAGGAAGCCTTTGAAGAAGAGCTTGGCAGGCTTGAAACGGCATACAAGGAGGCTGTGGGAAGCGATATGAAGAAATTCTACAGACCGCCTCAGGGCAGATACAGCGAAAGTAATCTTGCCATGGCAAAGGAGCTGGGATATACCACGGTATTCTGGAGCCTTGCCTATGTTGACTGGTATGAAAACGACCAGCCTACAAAACAGACGGCAGACGAAAAACTGACAAAAAGACTTCATAACGGAGCTATCGTGCTGCTTCATTCGACCTCTAAAACCAACAGTGATATACTCGATGAGCTGCTGACGCAGTGGGAAAAGCTTGGCTACAGCTTCAAAACTCTCGATGAGCTTGGGAAGCAGAGCTGATAACGGAATTGAGAAATATATATATTGAATAATAATGTATTATTTGATATACTCGATGTATCGAGAGGAGATAGCTTATGTCAGATACAGTAGAATATTATTTATCGAAAGGTTTTGATAAAAAGGTGTGGAGCAGCAAAGTTGACTTGTGTCCGGACACCTGCTATATAGACAGTTTGCCGGCAGAATAAGAAATTTTATTTGCATTACAAAGTGTTGCTTTGCACTAAACTACACCTATCAACAGTTCGGAAAGGTGTGATTTACTACAATTGACTTTATAATAGAAACTGAGTATAATGTATTAAATCACACCAGTGATGAATAAAACAGGTGCAGTTTAGTACAGGGGTGACATTATGCTTTCAAAACATGATATAGAAAATATCAGACAGAGTTTTGCGGAATATGACTATATAATGACTACAGCTCAGTTGAATAAGGACAAGCTGTATTACAGAGATATTCAGGAATTGCAGGAAAAAGGCTTGATAGAAAAAATCAGGCGAGGCTATTATCACTGGATTGAGGATTATGGAAAAAGCGAGGTAGTGATAATAAACAGATTGTTTCCTGATGCTGTACTTTGTATGGAAACAGCACTTTTCTATTATAAGTACAGTGACAGAAATCCTGCTGAATGGAATATCGCTATTGATAAAAATGCTTCCAGACAGCGACTGAAAATAGATTTCCCATTTGTAAAAGCCTATAGGGTCGAGCCTTCGCTGCTTTCTCTTGGAGAAACCGGCGGTAAAATTGATTTTGAAAAAATACGTATTTATGACCGTGACCGTACTATTTGTGATGTTCTGCGTAATATGAACAAAATGGACAAAGAAATTTTTAATAAAGCAATTCGGAATTATGTTAAAGACCCTAAGAAGAATATTTCTAACCTTATGAAGTATGCAAAAGTGCTGAGAGTTCAGAAACGGGTAAAAGATTTGATCGGAGTGTGGTTGTAATGGCAGATATAGCCGCTTCTGTTTTGGCGAAGCTCAAAAATAAAGCGAAGGTTTCAGGCGTTAGTTATCAGCAGTGTTTACAATTATTTGTGCAGGAAGAGTTCTTAAGGAAACTTTCGAAGTCCGGATATGGTGACTCGTTGGTATTAAAGGGCGGCTTGTTTATTTACACTCTTACAAACTTTGAAAGCAGAGCCACTATTGATGTTGATTTCTTGCTCCGGGGATATTCAAATTCTATTGATAATGTGAAGGATTTGCTTTACAAAATTATTGATACACCGACAGGCAATGATTATATTGAGATGACTGCAAAAAGCTTTGAAGAAATTTCTCCGCAAAGAAAGTATCACGGTATCAGTACACAGATTATTGCTCAGATAAAAAATGTGCGTGTGCCATTCAATATTGATATAGGTGTGGGTGATATTATAGTTCCACGTGCAGAAGAACGCATAATCAGTACACAGCTTCCGGATTTTGAAGCTCCCATAATCAAAACCTATTCGCTTGAAAGTACCATTGCCGAGAAGTTTGATGCAATACTGCAGCGCCTTGAACTGACAGGAAGAATGAAAGATTTTTATGATATATATTATCTTTCAAGGACATTCGACTTTGATGGAATGAAACTGCAATCCGCTATTTTTGAAACATTGCAGCGACGTGGAACAACTTATGACAAAGATAGTTTTGAACGTATTGTCGCGCTTGCTGATAACGAAGATATGAAAAAGCGTTGGAGATATTTTTTGAGAACAATAAAAGATGATACGCTTGAGTTCTCATTTGTAATTGCAGAAATCAAGACCTTTCTCGACCCCGTTTTTAATGCGATTGCAGGGGAGGGGAAGTGGCAGAAAAAATGGCTTTGCAGAGAATTAAAATGGTTGTAGTTTTCATATAGAATAAAGCCTGAGCTGATGTTTGACAAAGGCTTTTTAGGTGGTTTAACAGTTATCAAATTCGGGATTAAAGGCATAGAAATTCTTGCTGTTCATTCTGTACTGAACAATTCTAAGCGCCTCTCAGAACCTCTGGAAATGGACAACCTCTCTTGCCCTGAGGAACTTAATTGGCTCGATAACATCAGGGCCATCTACAAGCTACAGTATATTTGTAATAGGTGGTTCATGCCTTTTGTTCTGCGGCAAGATCCTCCGCCAGATCTGTTATTGCATATCCTTTTGAGGCAAAGCAGAGCGCAGCGAAAGGAAATCCCGCAGCAGACTGCGCATATATGCCGGCCGTATGGTCAACGAAGTAATCTTCAAATCCAGCTTCCTTTATCTGTTCGACAGCCATATCTCTGATGAGCGATAGCCGCCACCATTTTAAAATGCCCTGTTTCTTCAATTCCGATATCCATAAGTACCGCCGCAACCTCAGGGTACGGCATTGAATATCTCTGTGAAAGATATCTTAGCGATGCGCCTGTTTTACCATCAGATCCGCCATGCTGCGATATGATGAATTCAGCCATGGCAGGAGTAGATTTTTTTATAGCATAGGAAAGATTAATTTACAGATATTTTCGTATGCTTCTAAGAATTGGAAACAGGAATTTTAATCCGTTTTTGGGTTCAGTATACTTCCGCTTTTTTATTTTACTTAATCATGCAAAACGTGTATAATAAAAGACATATGGCAGCAACAGAGGTGACAGGACATGAAATCGAAGATAAAAAAATGGATAACCGGGTATATAGATGAATACGCCAAAAGGCCTGAAATCAGTACGGCATGGGGAAAGCCCGCTGTCGGATTTGCGGCTGCCGATTCACCATATATACAGAGCCTGCCCGACCTCATAGGCAGCTCTCACGGGCTTCCGCAGCAGGTAATGCCCGATGCAAAGACAGTAATTGCATACTATGTACCGTTTACAAGAGAGCTTGCAAAGTCAAACAACAACGGCACGGAATACGCCTCACAGCAGTGGGCTATGGCCTATGAGCAGACAAATGAGATGTTTGGCAGACTGAACTCATATATTGCAGACAGGCTTGCCGAATACGGATACAGGGCAGCGGTGCATCCCGCATCAGGCACATTTGACCATCAAAAGCTCGTAAGCGACTGGTCGTTTCGTCATTTTGCCTATGCCGCAGGTCTTGGCACATTCGGTATCAACAATATGCTTATTACACCTGAGGGCTGCTGCGGCAGATACAGCACAATAGTTACAAACCTTGATGTTGAGGCCGATGAACCCATGCAGGGAGAGCTCTGCCTTTACAAATCAGACGGAAAATGCGGCATATGTATGAAAAACTGCCCCGCAAATGCTTTTTCGGAGGACGGCTACGACAGACATAAATGTTATGAGGTTTTAAGCAGAAATGCACAGATATATATAAATGCAGGCAACTCATATGAAGGCAGCGAGGGAAGTGAGGTGTGCGGCAAATGCATTACAGGCTCGCCGTGCGCTTTCTGGCACAGGTAGATGCTGCATGCTTTCACACAAACTTCATTTTCGCATTACATGGTGTGCACCGTAAATATATATAATCAGTACTGGAGATTAAAATGTTCGGATATGTGACGGCAAACCGCCCTGAACTTAAAATCAGAGAATTTGACAGATACAGAGCGTATTACTGCGGGCTCTGCAGAGCCCTCAAAAAGAAATACGGTTTTTGGGGCAGACTGACACTGAATTACGATATGGCGTTTCTTGTTATGCTGCTTTCGGGTCTGTATGAGCCGGGCAGCCGCTGTGAATGCAGGAGGTGTATTGCGCACCCTGCAGCAAAGCATGAGGAAATCACAAGCGAAGTATCCGAGTATGCGGCTGATATGAATATACTTCTGACATACTATAACCTGCTTGATGACTGGAAAGACGAACGAAAATTTTCAAAGCTTCTGCTGTCTTTATTACTCAAAGGCAAAACCAAAAAAGCATCTGCAAGATACCCGGAGAAGTCGGAGAGAATCAGAGAGCTTCTTGGCAGACTCTCAGAGCTTGAAGCCTCAGGCGAGGAAAGCTTTGAAGAGCCGTCAGGTGTGTTCGGACAGATAATGGGTGAGATATTTGCATACAGAGAGGACTTCTGGAAAGAGCGGCTTTATGACTGTGGATTTTATCTGGGTAAATTCATATACCTGCTTGATGCGTATGAAGATATCGAAGAGGATCTGAAGCAGGGCAGATACAACCCTGTAAAGCCTTTGTATGAAAAACAGGATTTTGAAAAACAGTGGGAACAGGTGCTTACCGTTAATATAGCGGAGTGCACAGGCAGATTTGAACAGCTTCCGATTATAGAGGATGCGGAGATAATGAGAAACATACTCTATTCGGGAGTATGGATAAGATACGAAAACGCAAAAGCAAGGAGAGAGAATACCTAATGAATCCATATCAGGTGCTTGGAGTGGACAGCAGTGCGACAGACGATGAAATCAAAAAAGCATACAAACAGCTAAGCAAAAAATATCATCCTGACGCCAATATGAACAACCCTAACAAAGAAGCCTACGAGGAGAAATTCAAAGAAGTGCAGCAGGCCTATGACATCATTATGAAGCAGAGGTCGGGACAGGACAGCTATCAGGAGTTCTGGAACTCATACACAGGGCAGCAGCATGACAGCACACAGGAGGAAATGTATCTTAATGCCGCCAGAAACTACATTCAGAACGGCAGATACGATGAGGGTATGAATGTGTTAAACAGCATTGAAAACAAAACCGCCGAGTGGTATTTCCTCAGATCAAACATATATCTGCGAAAAGGTCAGAAATCGGCGGCCATAGCAGATGCCAGATCAGCTGCGGCCATGGCTCCGGGAAATATGAATTATCAGCAGTATCTTTACAGTCTGGAGTATCAGAGTGACTGGTACAGCAGGGCAGGTACGCAGTACGGCAGACAGACAGTGTCAGCCTCTCCATGCAATAATATGTGTCTTGCGCTTGTGCTGTGCAGCTGCTGTACAGGCGGAGGAGGCTATATGTTTGTGCCTTGTATGTGTTAGGAGGAGTATTCAGATGGACAGTTTCAAAAACAGAATAAACAGGTTTATGCTTGGCAGAAGAGGTATTGATGAATTTGAAAAATTCATAGGGGCAGCAGTGCTTGTATTCCTCGCCCTTTATATATGGCTGCGCAGCGCATTGTGCTACTATATTGTAATCATAGGGATTGTGTACGGTCTGTTCAGACTGTTTTCAACCAACATCCCCAAGAGGTACAGAGAAAACGAAAAATATCTCGAAATTAAAAACAGTTTCACAAAACCAAAGAAAAAACAGACAGGCGAAAGTGAAGCACGCAGGGCAGACATCAGATACAGGTTTTTTAACTGCCCCGGCTGCGGTCAGAAGATGAGAGCGCCCGAAGGCAAAGGACGCATCAGGGTAAAATGCCCCGAATGCGGTAAAATATTTGAAACAGAGGTTTGATATATAAAGGCAGAATCCCAATGCAGTACAGATGCATACTGTATCGGGATTTTATTTTGCCCTGCAATTGTATATATAATATCTGAAACAGCGGCAATAATAAGGCTATGAGAAACTTTGACAAAAAACAGAAGGCTACGGTATATGTAGCGGTAATCACATCATTTATAACCACATTTACAGGCAGTGCGCTGAACCTTTCAATACCTGCGCTCAATCAGGAATTTGCGGTAAGCGCTGCAGCCATAGGCTGGATCGTGACAGGCTATATGCTGACGCTGGCGGTGCTTACCGTGCCCTTTGGCAGAATAGCGGATCTGACCTCCCGAAAAAAGATACTTGAAACCGGCATATTCATATTCATGATATGCGCGGTGCTGGCGGCCTTTTCGTGGAAGCTGTGGATACTGATTGCTCTGAGAACTGTGCAGGGCGCTGGCGCTGCAATGATATTTTCCACTAACCACGCAATTCTCATCAGTGCGTTCCCGGAAAACGAGAGGGGCAGAGTGCTGGGATATGCGCTTGCCTCAACCTATGTGGGGCTTGCCGCAGGCCCTGTAATCGGAGGCGTTATAAATTATTATCCGGGCTGGAGATTTATCTTTGTATTTATTGCTGCGGTGAGCTTTGTTTCGTGGCTTGCAGCATGGAGGAAACTGCCTGATGACAGCAGGAGTATATGTGATTGCAAAACACCTGAACACGGAGGATTTGACATCGCAGGCAGTGTGCTGTTTGTACTGATGATATTCGGAATAATGTTCGGTCTTTCTGCATTTTCGACAGTCAGATATGCATGGGTTATAATTGCGGCGGGCATAGGGCTTGGAGTGTTTTTTGCCCTGCATGAAAGCAGGATACAAAATCCCGTAATCAGGGTGGGACTTTTCAGAAACAGCCTTGCATACTCTTTTTCAAATGCAGCAGCATTTCTAAACTACGGCGCAACCTTTGCGGTAAGCTATCTCCTGTCAATATATCTGCAGTCGGTGATGGGATATACCTCGCAGACGGCGGGGCTGATACTCATAGTTCAGCCGGTCATAATGGCGGTACTGTCACCGTATACGGGCAGACTTTCGGACCGGATATCGCCGTTTAAGCTTGCAACAGCCGGTATGGGTCTTTGCGCGGCAGGGATGTTTATGCTGATATTTACAGGAGAGGACAGCAGGCTATGGTATATATTAGTGGTGCTTGCGGTTACGGGGCTGGGGTTTGCCGTATTCTCATCACCCAACACCAATGCCGTAATGTCGCTTGTAGAGAAAGAGGACTACGGCGTTGCAACCTCGATACTTGCAACCATGAGATCCATGGGGCATACCACCGGTATGGCAGTGATAACCATGGTGGTGGGCATGTATATGGGAACCTCATCGCTTGCGGATGCGGAGCCTGCGCTGCTGATAAAGACATTGCACACCCTGTTTATAATATTTACTGCGCTGTGCGCGGCTGGAGTGTTTTTTTCCATGGGAAGAAGAAACGGAGATAAAAAGAAAATTAAAGACCAGTCCTGAATATACATTCCCGTCACGTAATGAAAATACAGGTTGGCGGTGAACAGTGTTTTACTTGCATATTGGTAGGCAATGCCGTATGATATACAGTGAGAGGAGGCCAGAATATGAGTATAAAAGAGCTTAGATTTCAGACAGGACTTAGTCAGAGCAAATTTGCGCGTATGTTTGATATTCCGGTATCTACTCTCAAGGACTGGGAACAGGGGCGGAGAACCCCACCTGTTTATGTTGTGAATATGATAAAAACAATCCTTGAACTGAAAGGGGCAATCGTTAATAAAAATTCCGTTGATTTTTGTGAAATCCGAAAAAAACAAGTTGAACGGGCAATGGCAATAGTTTTAACGGCTACAGCCGGTCCGGACGAGATTTTTATGGAGGCATTAGAGGCATATATATCCGGAGAGCTGTCTTTGGAAGAACTTGAAGCGCGGGTAGACAGGCTTGAATATTTGGGAGTATAGAATATGAATGACATATGCGGATTACAGGCAGATAAGCAGGCTGGCGACCGGAACATAAGCGCATTATGAGCAGATTTTTTACAGAGCAATCGCTCAAAACATAAGCATAATCGAGCAGGAAACAGTATACCTTATACGTGGTATTCGGTTTCCTGTTTTTATTTTTTGCTCTGAAATGTTTATATAAAAATTCCTTGGTAAAGGTGCCAAAACGATGTAAGTTTTAAATTGTTTTGGGATAATAAAAATATATTGCTAAAAAATAACAGAAATATATTGACAAACAATCTATGCGCTGGTAATATATAAC
>CAVJEY010000042.1:0-13991 GCA_963648745.1 Christensenellaceae bacterium Phil1 | reverse complement strand
GTATACAGGGGCATCATCGATTACTGCGATGTCACCTCCCTGGAAGGCATTAACCTCCAGGAGGCTTTAGAGAAAAAATACAACATAAAAGTAATAGTCGAAAATGAAATGCACCTCAAAGCTTACGGCTATTACAAAAATCATCCTGAATTAGGATATGAAATAATAGCGGTTCTTAATCTTCCCGAAGAACATACCTGCGGTGCGGGCCTTGTTATAAACGGACAGGTACTGGAAGGCAAAAGCAATTTTGCTGGTGAAATAAACTTCCTGCCTTTTGCCGCATCCAGAGAGGATTTAATCAGTAAGAGCTCCGACAGAAGCACTCTGATACCCTTACTGTCAAAAATAGCAATTTCCCTTATTTCAATAGCAAACCCCGCTCATATAATCTTTGTGGGAATGGGTTTTAGCGAGGATATTGCAGAAGAAGTAAAAAAATCAGTCAGCAAAGCAATCCCCGAGCGATATCTTCCGGAGTATTATCTGCAAAGAGATATAAGCAAGGAATATCTGGACGGCATAGTACTGTTCACACAGGAAACTATACGTTAGCCATCTGAAATTCAAAGCTCCTCTTACAGTGCAGCGCGCATTAAGAGGAGTTTTGTTTTCGGCAAAGAGCTGTTTTTCTTCCTTTTCACCCTTTTCCGTTTTGCTACCTGTTTATAAAATATATACCTGCAAGGCATGCAAGTACGCCCACTGCTTTATTCACAGTGACAGCCTCTTTATAAATCAAATATCCTACAATCAGCAGCGCAACTGCAAATATCGCACTGTGAAGCAAATAGCCGGTATTTATATTCCACCCCACTCTGTACATAAATATATTGCCGGCCTCCAGCCCTACAATTGCAAATCCCATCACTATCACGGTCCAGTTGGTATATGTAAATTCCTGAACAAGGCTGCCTCCATGATTAGTTATAAAATACATTGCAAGAGATATAATCGCACACAAAGCATATGCCACAACAAGCAGCGCAAACGGATCCATTCTAGAAGGAGAAGATTTTGCGCATACATGGTAGAATATATTCGAAACAACTATGAGCCCGATTGGGAAATACATATTCATACTACTGCACCTTCCTTTTTATTATTCTTTACATCAGTTCTGCAAGCAACCGGCAGATGGCTTTTGCCACCTGCCGGCAATCGGGATTTATTATGTCATGCAATCTGCTGCCATACGGCACAGGCATCGTCCTGACTACTCAAAAGCAATGCCTACATGCTTAATCTGAGTATAGTCTTCAAAAGCATATCCGGACATATCCTTACCGTATCCGCTCTGTTTATAGCCGCCCCACGGCATTTCCATAGGCTGTACAAAATGAACATTTACCCATACTGTTCCGAATTCCAGTTTGCGGCTCATTCTCAATGCGCGCTTGGTATCAGCTGTCCAAACTGAAGCACTCAGTCCGTATATAACATCATTTGCCATCTGGAGAGCCTGCTTTTCAGTTTCAAACGGCTGAACAGTGATAACAGGTCCGAATACTTCGTTCTGCACGATTTCAGACTTCTGATCCACATCTGCAATAACTGTAGGCATATAGAACGCACCCGGTCCTTCTTTCTTTTTGCCGCCGGCACGAACCACGCCGCCTTCCTTTACAGCACGTTCAACAAACCCGTTTACTGCCTCGCACTGTTTAGCTGAAACAACCGGTCCCATTTCAGTTTCAGGATCAGCCGGATCACCAACGCCCACTTCTTCTGCCGCTTTAGCCAATCTTTCAACTACTTCATCATATACTTCTTTGGCTGCAAGAATTCTGCAAGGCTGTCCGCAGTCCTGTCCGCTGTTTGCAAAAGCACCGCCTCTGAGATTTTCTATAAATGCATCAATGTCTGCATCGGCAAATACTATAACAGGTGCCTTGCCACCCAGTTCAAGGTGTACGCGTTTGAGCGTGTTTGCTGATGTTGCCGCAATTCTTCTGCCTGTTTCAGTACTTCCTGTCATGGAAACAAAGCGGATTCCCGGATGCTCACAAATAGCATCGCCAAGCACAGCTCCTGATCCTGTAACAACGTTAAATACTCCTGCAGGCAGGATTTCTGACACAAGCTCTGCAAAATAGAGGGTTGTCAGCGGCGTTTCGGAAGCAGGTTTAATTATTGATGTGTTTCCTGCTGCCAGAGCAGGTGCTGCCTTCCATGCCATCATGAGCATTGGATAGTTCCAAGGGCAGATGCCTGCCGTTACTCCCAGCGGCTCTCTTCTGATCATGCTTGTAACTCCGGCCTGATATTCCTGAGCTGATTTTCCCTCAGGGTTACGTGCAACGCCTGCAAAGTAACGGAAAGTATCGGAAATAAGAGGAATCTCATCTTTTGCATTTGAAATCGGTTTTCCGGCATCAATTGATTCAAGATAAGCAAACTCATCTCCATGAGCATCTATCATATCCGCAACCTTGTATAACAGATCAGCTCTTTCGGCAACAGTTGTATCATACCAGAAATCATCATATGCTTTCTGGGCAGCTTCAACAGCCTTATCTATATCCTCTTTAGCTGCAAGTGCATATTTTACATTAACTTCGCCTGTAGCCGGATTGGTGTCATCTGCAGTTTTTCCGCCTGTCGGCTCAACCCACTTGCCATTAATAAAAAGCGGTCT
Organism: Christensenellaceae bacterium Phil1; assembly: GCA_963648745.1. Classification (GTDB taxonomy): domain Bacteria; phylum Bacillota; class Clostridia; order Peptostreptococcales; family Anaerovoracaceae; genus UMGS973. The sequence continues at coordinate 11,353 of CAVJEY010000042.1, read as the reverse complement.
GTACTTTAATACTTTTTCTATATTGATATTTGTTTTCATACTTTTTCTCCTCTCTTATATATGATTTAACAAATGCAATAACGTAATATCCCTTTACCATGCAGTGTTTTCAGTTCTGTTGATTATAGCGTCCTGCGCCTCCGGCGCCAGTTCAACAAAGAACGCACTGTATCCTGCAACTCTTACCAGCAGATCCGCATAGTCCTGTGGGGAGGCCTTTGCTTTTCTCAGTGTTTCCGAGCTTATGACGTTGAACTGAATATGATATCCGCCCAGCGCGTTTTCTGCTCTCAGCAGAGAAATAAAGTTCTGCTTATCCTTCTTTGTTTCTAAAAGATGAGGATTTAATTTCATATTCAGTAATGTGCCTACGCCATTTTTGGTATGGTCTACCTTGCACACTGATTTGATTACAGAAGTAGGTCCCTTCTTATCATACCCCGGGAACGGCGATAATCCGTCCGACAGGGATTCTGTAGCCTTTCTTCCTGAAGGAAGCGCCCAGATAGCCTTGCCGTGAGGCAGATTGGATGAAACAGGCACAAGCCCGCTAAGGAAGGTCGAGCCATGCATACTTCTGTATTTCACAGCCTCATCGCATGAAAACTCAACAGTTTCAGCTGCAAATTCATCAACCTCATCAATATCGTTTCCGTACTTGGGAGCCTCGTTAATAAGCATCTGCCTGATATCTTCATACCCTTCAAAATTATTTTCCAGAGCAGTAAGAAGCTGATCCATGGATATCTTTTTATCGTCGTATACAAGCTTTTTAACTGCTTCCAGCGAGTCCGCTATATCAGCAACACCTGTCGGCTCTAATCCGGGCCCGTTATTATATTTAGCGCCTCCTGCAGAGCAGTCAACACCATTCTCGATACAGCCTTCCATAGTCATCGATCTTACAGGCTTCGGCGCTCTTCTCATATGTGCTTTTTCTGAAAGCTGTGTAAATCTTACACACAGCCTGATAAGATACGCCAGCTGAGCCTTTACTGCATCGTAGAATTCATCAAAAGTTTTAAACTCTCTTGGATCGCCGGTCTTAAGGCCCATCTGTCTGTCCAGTGTCTTGCAGTACCCGTTGAAAAGTGCCCATTCTACAGCCGTAGCATAGCTGTAACGGCAGCCTTCTCCCCACATATTCGTAATACCAGGTATATTTGGCTCAACACAGCCTCCTACACACCAGTTTCTTGCAAGTGATTCCGGAAGCCCACGCCTTTCAAACAGCTTTATAGCTGTCCTATCAAAGAATATTGCAGGCTGACCTGTTCCAAGTTTGACAAGGTCGCATACTTTCTCCAGATACTCGTCAGGAGTCTCGTCGCATACTCTAACATTGATTGTCGGCGAATGCATTCTTAAATCCATGGTAGCCTGAATCATCAGATATGAAAGTTCATTTACGGCATCTTTGCCATCCTGATCGCATCCTCCGAGAGTAAGTCCTGTAAACGACATATATCCTGCATAGAACTCAGCACCGTCCTTTGAAATCGTGAAAACAAACTCCGCAATTTTAATCCAGAAGCATTCAATAAGCTCCAGAGCCTCTTCTTCAGTAATTCTTCCCTCTTCAATATCTTTTTTGTACAGAGGGTATAAATACTGGTCAGGTCTGTCTATACAGTATGAATTGGAGTTTTCTTCCGCCCACAGGAACATCTGAGTAAACCAGACAAACTGCAATCCCTCCTGGAATGTTTCCGGCGGATTATACGGAACCTTTTCACATATGTCAGCAATTTTCAAAAGCTCCGCTTTTCTCTTTTCGTTCTCATTCCTGGCAAGCCTTCTTGCATATCCCGCATATCGTTCGCTCATCATTTTTACGGCATCGCAGCATATCACAGTAGCTTCGTAATATTTCTTCTTTTCGAAACTTTCAGGATCAAAAGGATCCAGCGCATTCATTCTGTCAACAGCTTCCTGTCTGATTGCGCCAAAGCCTTTTTTAATAAGGATATTGCCGTAACCTACGGCGTATTCTCCTGCTCCTCCCTGCGATTTCAGGTCGCCGAAAACTACATTTGTACCAATTCCGACATTTCTGAGATCTTCATCAAGATTAGCCTGAAACCAGTCTTCCATCGATTTACCTGTCCAAAACGGCACAATTTCTTCTCTAATATATTTCTTATCTTCTTCTGTGATAAAATACGGATCCTGCGGCCTTGTTGACATTGTATCCAGCTCATCTCTGTACCAGCTGTAACACATATCAGGATTCATAACTACCGATCTCTGTTTTTTGCCGTCCGTGCCTATTATCAGTTCATCTTCATCAATAAACAGTGTTTTGTTTTCAAGATAATGATATAGAGCCTTTGCTCTTTTGATAATAACCTCGTCTCCTTCACATTCTCTATAGATTTCTGTATATGCTCTGGCTCTCTCTGTATCGATTTCAGGCATATTACTGAAATACTTGTTTCTTAACCTGTTTATTCTTTCTGTGCATCCGTCTTTCCAGTCGCTATGCTTTATTCTGTTAAAATCCATCCCGCATGAAGCAGCCATATAGTTCTCTCCTTTCTTTTGCTCTGACAAATCCGACCACTGCATCCCTGTGCGTTTAAATAAGCTGACCGTTCTTCACGACATTACAGCCTTTGCTCTTAAAGATATTGTTATATCTTTCTACCTGTTCTGCAGGAGGCGTCTTGGTTCCGTCAAGCTCATACACTCTGTCGAGCCATTCAAATTTCATTTCGCCCAGTCTGTGATACGGCAAAATCTCAATAAACACGTTGTCATTTGTAATACCGCCTATAAACTCTGCAGTTGCTGTAACGTTCTCCTCTTCACTGTTGCATCCTGGTACCAGCGGTAACCTGAAAGTCGTTTTTTTACCCAGACCTGCTGCTTTTACGGCATTATCCAATATAAGTTCATTAGTAACGCCTGTAAGAGCCTTGTGCTTTTCCGGGTTCATATGTTTTATATCGAAAAAGATTTCATCGATATGCTCGAGTACCCGGCTGACGTTTTCCCATTTGTTATATCCGCAGGTCTCTATTGCAGTATGTATATCGAGCTGACCGCAGCGCTTTGCAGCTGCAGACACGAATTCATGCTGCATTGTAGGCTCTCCGCCGCTGAATGTAATACCGCCGTCCGAGTTGTGATAAAACACTCTGTCTTTTTCCGCCTCTTTTATAACCTCGTCAACTGTAATATATCTGCCGGAAATCCTTTTGGCATTTGCCGGACATACTCTCGCGCAGGATCCGCATACTCTGCATTTGTCTCTGTCCACATCCATGAAATTATACGGACACGACCTGATGCAGTTAAAGCACCCTATGCATTTATCCCTCAGAAAAAGAATCTCAGGCTCTATGCTCTGAGATTCCGGATTACAGCACCAGATACATCTCAGCGGACATCCCTTCATAAAAAAAATCGTTCTTATTCCGTTTCCGTCATGAATAGAAAAGCGCTGGATATTGTAAATAATGCCTCTGTCCTTTCCCAATGCTTCACTCATACAAAATTCCTTTCATATATACAGGATAGAGGGAGCACCTGTACTCCCTCCTCCTGCAAGTAACTAAATGCTAAGCAGTATGTATTGTTCTTGAAATTACGTCATCCTGAACAGCCTTGTTAAGCTCTCCGAAGTATGCACTGTAACCTGCAACTCTTACAATCAGACCTTTATAATTTTCAGGGTTCTTCTGTGCTGCAAGCAGTGTTTCGGTTGATACTACATTGAACTGTATGTGCCATAAGTTCAAATCTGCGGCAGCCCTTATGATCTGAGTTATTCTCTTAAGTCCGATTTCACCTTCTACACTTACAGGATCCAGTCTCATGTTAAGTAAAGTTCCCGATGTATGGTTTTCATGGTTTACATGTGATACAGACTTAAGTACCGCAGTAGGTCCTTCATGGTCAGTACCGCCCTTAGGTGAAATACCATCCGATAACGGCGTTCCTGCCAGTCTTCCGTAAGGAAGTGCGCTTACTACCAATCCATGTGGCACATGGGCTGTTACAGGGTACAGTCCGTTACAGAACGGTGTACCATTAAAGGAGGTGTAGCTAAGAATCTGATCTTTAGCATAATCAGAGAATTCTTCTGCCCATGTATCCACTTCCGGAATGTCATTGCCGTAGCAAGGAGTCTTAGTCTGAACAAGCTTAAGAAGCTCATCCTGGCCTTCAAAATTATTTTTGCAGGCTCTTACCATATCCTCCATTGTCACTGTCTTTTCATCAAATACAAATTTCTTTATTGCTGACAGTGAGTTGCACAGGTCAACAAGGCCTGTTCCGATGAATGCAGGACCGCAATGGTATTTTGCACCACCATGTGTGATGTCTTTACCGCTATCATAGCAGCCTGTAATCAGTGCTGAAAGGAATGGCTGCGGAGCCAGCTGTGAATGCAGTCTTTCACAGATTGTAGCGCCTACGCTCATATGATATACGAAATAGTCAAGCTGTTTCTTAACAGCGTCTTTGATTTCGTCAAATGTCATCTTGCAAGGATCGCCGGTCTGTATACTTACCTGCCTGTTGCCGTTCATTACACTTACACCATTTGTAAGCACAAATTCTATAGCTGAACCGAAGTTGTAATGTCCTCCGTCTGACCACTTGGTCATAACACCCGGAACAAACGGTTCCACACAGCCTACCAGCTGATAGTTGTATGCTTCTTCCATTGTTGCGCCAAGAGAAAGCATTGCTCTGATACCGACATTGTCAGTGTGAAGAGCAGGATATCCCATTCCATATTTAATCAGTCTCGCATAATGCAGCATAAGATCCTGCGGAGTTCCCTTGTGTACACGGGCAGATATGTTAGGCGAATGCAGTCTGCAGTGCATTTTTGCAGTAAGGAACAGAAATGACAGTGAATTTGTTGCATCCTTGCCGTGTCTGTCAACACCGCCTACGCACATATTCAGGAAGCACTGGTAACCTGTGAAATACATAGATGTGTTTTCACTTGTAAGCCATGTGTTTTCGCCCATTAACATATACAGGTTTTCTATAAGCTCCAGAGCCCTGTCATCATCAATTCTTCCTGCTTCATAATCTGCTTTGTAGTACTTGTATAAGAACTGGTCAACTCTGCCCGGCGATACTCCCGGAGCATTACCTTCCATCTGAATACCGATGAGTATGAACCACATCAGCTGTAATGCCTGATGGAAAGTCTTAGGTTCATATTCGCTTACCCATTCAGCGTTTTCAGCCATCAGAATCAGCTCTGCTTTTCTTTCTTCATCTGCAGTTTCTGCAAGCTTTCTTGCTTCTGCCGCACATCTTCTCATATAAGTGCTGAGTGCATCAATAGTCATAATTGAGCCTTCATAGAAATCCATCTTTGCACAGTCATCAGGTCTTGAACGATCAAGTTCTTCAAGATGTTTCTGAGCTTCTTCCCTGATGTCCTTGAAGCCTCTGTTTATTACCATCTCCATGTTAGGCGCCAGCTCTCCAGGAGCAGATACTATTTTTACCTCAGCATCTATAATGCCTGTCTTAAGCATAAGAGTTTTAGTATCTTCAGGAATCTGAGCTACCCAGCCATCATATATAGTCTTGTTTTCCCAATAAGGAAAAACTTCTTCTTTTAAGATTCTTTTCTTTTCTTCCGAAATCTGATAAGTATCTCTTTCTCTTGTAGCAATGCCGTCGATTTCTTCACGAAGCCATGTGCTTACATATTCCGGAGAAACAGTACCGGCTCTTGGTGCATCTGCGCATTTTCCAAGAAACAATTCATCATCTTTTATAAGGATTGATCTGTTTTCAGCATAATTCTTATATGCTTTTGCCCTTCTGAGCATTGCAGTCTGCCCTTCTGTCTGTCTGTAAGACTCTGTCCAGAGAACAGCACGTTCAATGTCAAGCTCAGGAACATATGAGAAATATTTGTCCATCATTCTCTGTGTGCGCGGGAATGGTGAATCGTGTGTAGGATTTAATAATCCATTATGTACATCTTTACCGTTAATAATAGCCATCAGTAAACCTCCTTTTATAACCTTCCGGTTTATAACATTAAATTAAATTAAATTAAATTAATTAACCACCTATAGTAACATCTGCTCCATACCTGCTGAGTATTCCGCTGATCATCTCCATTTGCTCATTATCAGGAGCTTTCAGCTCCCTGAGGAGATATTCTCTGCCAAGCCCCTGATATTTGCTCATTCCATAATTATGGTAAGGTAGTATATGAACTTTTTTAATTCTGCCATCTGCTGATTTAATAAAATCACCTGTACGTTCTATATTTTCCCTGCAATCATTGACTGAAGGAATTATCGGAATTCTGACTATTGTCTCAACCTGCTGCGCTGTCTTTCTCAGGTTGTCAAGAATTCTTTCATTAGGTCTTCCCGTATACCTGAGATGCTGCTCTGAATCCATCATTTTAAGATCAAACAAAACCAGATCAATATTTGGAATCACTTTCTCAAAGTTTTCCCATGGAACATCCCCGCAGGTTTCAACCGCCGCTGATACTTTTTTTCCTTTGTAATGTCCTGCAACCTCCGAAATGAATTCAGGATAAAGCATTGCCTCTCCTCCCGAAAATGTAATGCCACCGCCGGACTGCTCATAAAAAACAATGTCCTTATCAATTTCTTTTATTATTTCTTCAGGTGTTATCTGTTTTCCTACAAGAGTGCGTGCACCTGCATAACATACAGATGTACAGTCGCCGCACTCTGTGCAGCCTGCCGGTTTTTCAAAGTCTGCAGATTTAGAATCTCTCAAAAGCCCGCATACTTCTCTGCACCTGCCGCAGCCTATGCATTTTTCAGGATGAAGAATCACTTCCGGAGTACAGAGCTGTGATTCAGGGTTGGCACACCACTGACACCTCAGCGGACAGCCTTTCAAAAACACTACTGTACGTATTCCCGGCCCGTCATGAACACTGAATTTCTGAATATCAAATACATATGGAAGCATATGCAAATTCCTTTCTGCCAAGCATCAACAACCATGTGAAAAGTTCGAATTTTCCTATCAAAATATTAAAAAAGGATGTTGCCAGTAAGTAAAGCTGTGCAGCACTTATCTGAGTCGCTTAACTGTGATTGTGATTCTTATTATTTTTGTTATTGCTGTTGTTGTTGTTGTTGTTATTATTATTATTATTGTTTATCTAGGTATAGTTACATAGTCAGATCTCTCAAAGCTTTATCAAAAGCCTCCAACGTAAGTTTAATGTCATTTTCTGTGTGTTTTGTTGATAGGAAAATTCTACCTCTTCTGTATGTTAATCTAACTCCATATTCTTTTGCTTTCGCAAAGAACTGATTGTAGAAATCAACATCACCGTTTTCTATATAATCTCTTATATCATCAAAGTTTTCTTCTTTTCCGAAAAGCATAAGTGCAATTGCTCCATGTGCTTCGGCATAGCCTTTAACACCGTATTTTTTGCACAGTTCTTTAAATCCGTCGCAAAGCATATCGCCAAGCTTCTGGAACCTCTCGTAAACGCCGGGTTTTGAAAGCTCTTCTGCAACAACGATTCCTGCCGCTGAAGCTACAGGGTTACCGTTAAAGCAGCCTGATACTTTAACGCCGCATTCCATAATTTCTTTTTTGCCGCATATCATTGACATAGGATATCCGCCGGCAAGAGCTTTCGCAAACAGACCTATATCAGGAGTAACTCCGTATTTTTCCTGTGCTCCGCCCAGAGCAAGTCTGAAGCCGGTGATTATTTCGTCGAAAATCAGCACGATTCCGTATTTGTCACACAAAGCTCTAACGCCTTTCAGATACCCTTCTTTTGGAGGAATAGGCCCTTCATCACACATGAACGGCTCCATAATCATACCGGCAATCTGTCCATCATTTGCTTTTATTATTTCTTCCAGGGTTTCAAGGTCATTCCACGGTGCAAGCACGATATCATCTGCTGTAGCGCTTCTCTGTCCAAGTACATTGTATATTTTGTTAGGATGGTTTTTAGGTCCCAGTTCATCAACTGTCGCTGTCTTGAATGTAATATTCTGCTCATCAGCCCAGCCGTGATAATGACCTTCAAATTTAATCATTTTTTCTCTTTTGGTGTAGGCTCTTGCCAGTCTGAAAGCAACCATATCAGCTTCACTTCCTGTGCTTTCAAACATAATCCTTTCGGCGCAAGGAATAATTTCACACATCTTTTTTGCCAGTTCCTTCAGCTGAGGTGTAGGTGCGGAAAAATGAGTTCCTCTTGAAAGCTGTTCAATTACCGCTTTATCTGTTTTTTCATCTGCATGACCTAAAATCATTGGCCCAAGACCCAGTACATAATCGATGTATTCATTGCCGTCCACATCATAAACTCTCGGTCCCTTGCCATATGCCACGCACAGCGGCGCTTCTTCAACATCGGTTATATGAAATGAACTTGCAACTCCGTCAACTATATAATTTTTGATTTCGTCATAAAATACTTTTGTTTTTTCAAAATTCATTTAGATTCCTCCTTACGCTGTTTATTGACAGGTTTTAATAACCTGTATAACTCTATATTTATCATTTTAAATTGTCTGTTTTTTTTTACAATTCTCTTAACGGTTACTTTTAACCTGCTCTGACGCAATATATACTCCTTTTGGATACTGTCCGCAGTATCCTCCCGGCAACTTTTTGTTCTTTAGGTCTCCTGTAAAAAAACGGGTGGAACAATTGCACATTACGCATAACCGCTCCATCCGTTCTGAGGCATTATCATTTTTTAAATTTTATAACATTGAAAATACAAGATTGAAAAATATAGCTTTTTCACCTGCTGAAACTTTTACTTCTGATCATCGTATTTGATATCATTCATAAAGGTTACAGGGAACTTCTTCAGAACCCAGCACTTCATAAGAACAATATATACAATACCTGTAATTACAAATGTAGGTATACCTGCTGATATATATGGGAACAGACCGTTAGGTGACTCCCATGTCAGCGGATTAAGTGTTGTCAGATAGAACACAAGTCCTACCGCCATAGCAATCAGCGCACCCGGATTATACCCTTTCCAGTAGGAATATCCTTTGCTGTAATTAAACATTTCTCTTATGCTGAAACGTCCTTTGCATACGAAGAGCAGATCGGAAATTACAATTGCTCCGTATATGCTTGACAGACAGGCGATAAATGAGAACACCTTGTTGATGGCATTGTACACATCTTCATTAAGAAGGAACAACACAGGTACGATACAGATCATAAGTGCAGGCACCCATTTCAGCTTAGGGAATCTGCTTCTCAGCGAAATAGTCGCAGGATATGTAGCAGTTGCAAATGAGGATACATTGGCAATAGCCATAAGCAGCAATCCTAATATCGAAAGGAATGGAACTCCTGTGTCTTCGCTGATATTAACAAGCCATATTGTAGGGTCATAAATTCCTGTTGCCAAAGCTGTAAAGGCAGAAAATACTCCTGCAATGGCAGCCAGAAGCCCCCATCCCCACATAGTGCCGTGAAAAGCAGTTGATTCACAATCTGCAAGCCTTGTCCACTGCCCAAAGAAAAATGCCCATGAAAGCCCTATTCCTACATTTGTTTCAAGTGCTGATGCTCTGGACCATGCTACACTGGGCTCACCGTCGATCATTATCGGCTCTCTGGGCTCAGCATCAAAGATATATTCTATACCATACATATTAAGGACATACACTATCAGCCCTGCCAGAATAGCGAACATGCAAATTGCTGAAATTCTTGTAAACCACTTTAATGCATTTGGTCCCATCCATGCAATTAAACCGCCTATAACAAGTGCCAGCAGGCCAAAGAATGTAACTCCGAATCCACTGGAGCTAAACAGATTTTCTCCAAAAAGAGAACCGGAGAATTTAGTTGCACTCTGACCAAACAGGAGGCATAATGTAGCCTGGCTTGGATACAGGCAGAGAAGATACATCCAGAGAACCAAAGTTGTCCCCTTGTTCCCGAAAATTCCTCTTGTTGAAGTAAGCTGCTCTACGCCGTATCTTGATGCTACAAGTCCGCAGCCTACAATCATAAACAGCGGAATACAGTTGCCTGCCAGTATTGTCGGAACAGCTTCCTTTGCAGGAAGATACAGTCCTGTCTGTGCACCTGCAAGGAAAAACCATGCTGCAATACCATAGCATATCTGTACGGCAAGCAAATCCCAGAACTTATAGGTTCTTTCACGCCCTGCAGTAGGAAGCAATGTGTAATATACTTCCGTATTCGTGTTTTTACTACTCATTATTTATTTCCTTTCCTTTAGTTTTAACACTATGAAGGTCGGATCGTCACTCCAATTCCATCTCTTCATAATTAACTTATAAGTGCCCACATATAATATAAAAGAATGCCAATATTAATCACTGCCGCAAAGATTACATCCCCTTTTCTTATCCTGGGGACAAAGCCGTCTCCACCGTTAAGCGCACTGTCCAGATGATTTTCTTCAAATTCAGTAATCTTATCTTCTAAGGCTATGCACATATCCGGAGATAAGCCGGGAACATCAACCGGCAGTTTACGGTAATTATCGTACTCCTTATAGCTTTTCATACTTTCTCCTTTCTTCAAAGTACCAAAATATGCAGCAGCATCGTGTACCCAAACAGCTACATGGATGATTTCTCTCTACATATTTCATTCTGCCAAAACCCGAAATATCATCTGTTATTGTCGTGATTTCAGCCTTTTTAGAAGATTTGCAAATCTGATATTTTTGTTTGTTGATATATCACACTTATAAACAATGCAAGGTTTATGCCATTTTCAAAATATTTATTAAATTCATTTCATTCTCGGTATAATATTTCCGAAGGCTCTGCCGGCTGCTTCTGCAGCCAGTTTATGCCCTGCAGCCGTGAGATGCAGGCCGTCAATAAACATATCGTTTTCCGGCAGATTCTGCATCTGTTTCCTGAGTTCTTCATAAAAATCAATATAAAACACACCAAAAGTTCTGCACATGTTTTTCAGCCATTCTCCCAGCTCCAGCTGCTTATCATATACTTTTTGAAAATCACTGAACTTTGCCCAGTCCTCTCTGATGTCTTCGGGTAAAAATCCGGGTTCTATTCCTACAACAGGTATAATTCCATTATGAAAAGCCTGATGAACCATTGCCATATAATTATTCTGCGGGATCTGGCAGTCAGAGCCTGAAATAAAGTCATTGGTACCTCCTGTAATCAGCACATAGTTGGGAGACTCCGAAACCACATCCTCTTTAAATCTTGCAAGCATACCTGAAGTCGTGTCACCGTTTATTCCTTTGTTGATTATCACTGTATCTTCTATATCAATCCTTGATACCCAGTTTTCTGTCTGTTTTACACCAAAACCCTTTGTAAAGCTGTCGCCGAGACATATTAATTTCATACTG
>CAVJEY010000041.1:0-14011 GCA_963648745.1 Christensenellaceae bacterium Phil1 | reverse complement strand
GCTGCGGGAGCTTCCCGCAGTTTTAAATTGGAAAAACCGATTTAATTCAAAGTAATTCTTGACTTTGACAGGATAAGAATATATACTTATATGGCGACTTTATGATAAAAATTCGAAAGAGCTTGTGATACAGCTCTAATTTTCAGTTAACGGAGGACACAGACAATGAGAGTTAAAGTTACATTAGCATGTAGTGAATGCAAGCAGAGAAACTACAATACTATCAAAAACAAAAAGAACGACCCTGATCGTATTGAGATGAACAAGTATTGCCCTTTCTGCAAAAAACACACTATGCACAAGGAGACTAAATAGTTAGAGGTATTGGAAATGGCAAGAGAAAACGCTAAGAACATAGGCAGGGAGACCAAAAAAAGAAACCTTGCGGCACAGCAGCCCAAAAAAAAGAAGACTTCTGCAAAAGAATACTTCAAGGGCATCAGAATCGAGATGAAAAAGGTAGTATGGCCTACAAAGAAGGAACTTGGCTCTTATACTGCTGTTGTTATACTTACTTGTGCTTTCTTTGCGCTGGCATTCTGGGCTATAGATTCAGGATTCCTTGCATTACTAAAAGCAGTTTTGAATATTGAACTTTAGTAACAAGAGAGCGGAGGTACAGGTAGACAATGTCTGATTTAGATAGAAATTTAGCATCTCCTCTTGAAGGCGAGGGTCTCAGAGGCGATGGAGTGGCCAAGTGGTATGTTGTTCATACCTATTCAGGTCACGAAAACAAAGTTAAAATGAATATTGAAAAGATCGTCGAAAACAGGGGAATGCAGGATCTTATTCTTGATATTGTTGTACCAACCGAAGACAGAGTAGAGATAAAAAACGGACAACGCAAAATTAAAACGAGAAAAATGTTCCCCGGCTATGTTATCGTAAAGATGATAGTGACAAATGAATCGTGGTACCTTGTCAGAAACACACAGGGTGTTACGGGCTTCGTGGGTCACGGTTCAGAGCCTATTCCGCTGTCCAATGAGGAAGTTGCAAGAATGGGCATCGAAAAAGTATTCATAGATCTGGACGTGGAGGTTGGCGACAGCATCAGAGTTATCAGCGGACCGTTTGAGGGCTTCATGGGTGTGGTTGAGGAAATCGTGCCCGACAAGCAGGTTCTCAAGGCCAGAATATCCATGTTCGGAAGAGATACACCTGTTGAACTGGAATTCGGACAGGTGGGCAAACTTTAGTTAACGGCATAATTTTAATATACCAGTCCCTGCATTTTGAGCAGGAGAAAGGAGAACAGACATGGCAAAAAAGATTGATGGCTATATCAAATTGCAGATCCCTGCAGGCGGAGCAAATCCTGCACCACCGGTAGGTCCGGCTTTAGGTCAGAAGGGTGTTAACATTATGGACTTCTGTAAGCAGTTCAATGCCAAGACTCAGGATCAGCCGGGAATGATTATACCTGTAGTTATCACAGTATACGCTGACAGATCATTCTCATTTATCTGCAAAACACCGCCGGCAGCCGTACTTATCAAAAAAGCGGCAGGTCTTGACAAGGCTTCTGGAGAACCTAACAAGAACAAGGTCGGCAAAATCACTTTAGCACAGGCACAGGAAATCGCCCAGACAAAGATGCCTGACCTGAATGCGGCAAATCTTGAATCAGCAACAGAAATGATCAAGGGCACTGCAAGAAGCATGGGCATATTAGTAGAAGAATAATTTAAGATGGGAGATCGAAAGATCGTTAGCACCACAAGGAGGTAACAAATGCCTAAAAGAGGTAAAAAGTATCAGGAAGCAAAAAAGCTTTATGACAGACAGGAATTATACGATGCTGATGCAGCATTGGATCTTGTTGCCAAGGCAGCGCCTGCAAAGTTTGATGAAACCGTAGAAGTTCATATCAGACTCGGCGTTGACGGAAGACACGCAGACCAGCAGGTCAGAGGTGCAATCGTACTTCCTAACGGCACCGGTAAAACAAAAAAGGTTTTAGTATTTGCCAAGGGACCTAAGGCTCAGGAAGCTGAAGAAGCAGGAGCTGAATTTGTCGGAGCAGAAGAAATGGCAGAAAAAATCAAAAACGAAAACTGGTTTGATTTTGATGTTATCATCGCCACTCCGGACATGATGGGTGTTGTCGGCAGACTCGGTAAGATTTTAGGACCTAAGGGTCTGATGCCAAACCCTAAGTCGGGTACGGTAACAATGGACGTTGCCAAGGCCATCGAGGAGACTAAAGCCGGTAAGGTTGAGTACAGACTTGACAAGACAAACATCATTCACACACCTATAGGCAAGGTTTCATTCGGAGGCGAGAAGCTCACTCAGAACTTCAATGCTCTTATGGAAGCTATCCTGAAGGCAAAACCTGCAGCCGCAAAGGGTCAGTATTTAAGAAGTGTTACAGTAGCAAGCACTATGGGCCCTGGAATCAAAGTAAATCCTCAGAAGATTACTTTAGGCTAATAAAGGTCTTAAATAAGGAAACTAAACCGTAGACAGCGGGGGCTAAGGCTTAATAAACCCGCCGAGGTACAATATATAAATATTGGCCTTGCACACTGCGCAGGGCTTTTTATATTCGTACCACAAAATTTCCGTGGAAGGAGGAAAATTTAATGTCAGTAGAAGCTAAACAGGCAAAACAGGTAATAATTGACGAGATTAAAGCTAAATTAGACAAGGCTCAGTCAGCTGTAGTTATAGACTATATCGGAACAACAGTTGAAGAAGCCAACGCTATGAGAAAAAAGCTTCGTGAGGCAGATGTTGATTATACAGTTTACAAGAACACTCTTATGAAGAGAGCTATTGCAGGCACTGTATATGAACCGCTTGCTGAAGTTCTTGAAGGACCGAGCGCAATAGCAATCAGCTATGATGACGCTACTGCTCCTGCAAGAGTATTAAACGATGCTATCAAGGAATACAAAAAGATGGAATTCAAGGGTGGCGTAGTAGAAGGTGAATACTTCGACAAGAACGCAATACAGACTATTGCCGATATTCCGTCAAGAGACGTCCTCATTGCTAAATTCATGGGCAGCATTCAGTCACCTGTATCAAAGGTTGTTCGTACATTCCAGGCAATCGCAGATGCAAAAGCTGAATAGTTAAAAGGAAACTTCAAAATATATAAATTAAAAGGAGATTATAAAATGGATAAGAATCAGATAATCGAAGCTATAAAAGCTATGTCAGTATTAGAATTAAACGAATTAGTTAAAGCTTGTGAAGAAGAATTCGGCGTATCAGCAGCAGCTCCAGTAGCAGTTGCAGGCGGAGCAGCAGGCGGAGCAGCAGAAGAAGAACAGAGCGAATTCACAGTAGTATTAAACGCAGCAGGCGGCGAAAAGATTAAGGTTATCAAGGCTGTAAGAGAAATCACAGGCTTAGGCTTAAAGGAAGCTAAGGAATTAGTAGACGGAGCTCCTTCAAACATCAAGGAAGGCATCGAAAAGGCAGAAGCAGAAGCAATCAAGGCTCAGTTAGAAGAAGTTGGTGCAGAAGTAGCATTAAAGTAATTAAATATGAAACCTTACGGGGGCGGTTTTTTACCGCCTCTTTTTGTGCGACTGAAATCTCAGTTGTTGCGAAATACACCGTTTTGTGATAAACTTTGCTTACAAACAGAAATTTTACAAGTGGGGATGAGATGTCTGAAAACAAAAGTGCATACAAGAGAATAAAACATTTCGTTTCAGGTATTTCATATGCCTGTGATACAAACGATGAAAACCTTATCAGAATCCTGAGAGATAACGAGGGCACGGAATTCGGCAGACGCTTCGGCTTTGACGGTATTTCATCGGCTGATGAATTTTCAGAAGCCGTGCCGCTTGCAGGCTATTCCGATTTTGAAGGATACATACAGAGAATATACAGCGGTGAGGAGAATATACTTACGGCCTACCCGGTCAGAAATTTTCTTCTGTCCTCCGGTACCAAGGGAAAATCCAAGCTGTTTCCGCTGACAGAGGAGGCGCTGGAGCGTTATTCGTCATACATTGTTGACACTCCTGCAGACCTTATAGACGCAGACGAGCAAAAAATGATACATACCAGTGTATTTCGCCCGGCAGGCAGCAGAGGTGAAACCCTGCTTTCATCGGCATATTACGGATATCTTGACAGCAAGGGGAGCCTGCCTATGTATCTGGGAGGCAGAGAACTGACCTTTTCGGACAGAATAAACGATGTGCCTTATGTCAAGCTCAGAATTATGTTGGCATATGAGGATCTCAGCGCGGTTCATTCAATCTTTTTGTATGATGTGCTGCTGCTTTTCAGCTATCTTGAAGAAAACTGGGGTATGTTGCTTGATGACATCAGGCATGGCAGAATATCAGCAGATCTGCCCTGCGACATAGAGGCAAAAATAAATTCGCTGCCCAAGATAGAGGCGAACAGAATCAGGCAGCTTGAGGAGATTTTTGACGGCGGCTTTGATACTCCCGTTGTCCCCGCAATCTGGCAAAATCTCAGATATATCAGCGGAATAGGAGGCGGCAGTTTCGCGGTGCAGACCCGAATGCTGCGAAAATACACAGGAGATATACCTGTCTACTACTTCGCCTATGCGTCATCTGAAATAATGGCGGGAGCCGCATTTGAGCTTGACAGGGCGGAGTATGCGCTTTTGCCCGGCAGTGCATACTATGAATTTCTGCCTGAGGATTCAGGTGAGACTGTTTCTGTGAGGCAGGTTAAGACAGGTGAGATTTATGAGCCTGTTGTGACTACCTTTTCGGGGCTTTATCGCTACAAAACAGGCGACCTTATCAAAATCACGGGAAACAGCGGGCAGGTTCTCACATTTGAGGTTATCGGCCGCAAGGGTGATATTCTTAATATTGCCGGCGAAAAACTGACTGCATTATCAATGCTTGATGCGGCGGTAATGGTGGCAGAAGAGATACATGATATGGGTGATTTCTGTGCGGCTGCGGATTATTCGGTTGTTCCCGCAAGATTTCATATCTTTGCGGAATCCGGCGTGCCGGCGGCGCAGCTTTCAGAGGCTTTTGATGATAAACTCAAACAGACCTCAATAGACTATGAGGATATCAGAGGCCTTGGAATGCTGGGAAGCCCCCTGGCAACCTGCCTTGAAAGAGGCTTTTTGTCCGAGGCACTCAGCAGTCAGACCGGACACAACAAACCCAAATTGTTTCTGACACAGAAGCAATACGAAAAACTGAAATCAGAGGTGGCAAAACTTGAAAGAAAATGACTTTTCATTTATAAACAGACTTTATTTATGCGCGCTTTTTCCGAATGTCATAGCAGTTCTCGGAGGGACGGTAAACGTACTTTTTGACGGTATTCTGGTGGGCAGAAGGCTTGGAGATGCAGGCCTTGCGGCAGTAAACATGAGCTTCCCCGTATATCTTGTCCTGTGCGCCCTGGGAGCGCTTGTGGCATCAGGCGCGGCGCAGCTTTCGGCAATGGCGATAGGAGAGAACAAAAAACAGGAGAGCATCAGAATATTCAGGTGCGCGGTTATGCTCAGCACGGTTATATCTGCCGCTGTATGCATAATACTTCTGGCATTTTCACAGCCGCTGACAGAGCTTCTGTCATCAGGTGAAAGCAGCGGGTATGTCAGCACATATGTGCGTATTACCCTTATAGGCGGAATTTTCAAGGTAATGCTGTATGTTCCGTACTTTTATCTGAGGCTTGAAGGTAAAAATATGCACGCCATGAGAATAATGCTGATTATGACGGTAATAAATATTGTTTTAGACTACGTATTCCTGTTCATATGCGATTTCGGAATAGCAGGGGCGGCATGGGCAAGCGTCATAGCAACGGCAGTTGCGTGCATTCTCGGATTTATATATCTTTGCTCGGATCAGGGTGATTTCCGCATCGGATTTTCACTTCCACGCAGGGAGGACCTTGTCGGGATTACAAGATACGGTGCTATGATGTCATTTAACAATATCCTGTCGGCAGTCCGCATATTTGCGCTTAACAAAGTACTCTGGATGTTCGGAGCTGCTGAATTTACGGCAATTTTTGCAGTTGTAAACAGTATTTCGGAGTTTTCGATGTGCATCCAGAACGGAGTGCCTCAGGCATCGGGAGCCATGATCGGAATACTGGCAGGAGAGAGGGATTCCGCTTCGATAAAAAAACTGCTGCGTATGCAGCTTATATGCGGATGTCTGCTGTCTGCAGTATTCGCCGCAGTGCTGATAGTTTTTGCAGGCAGCATGGGCAGCATATTCGGAAGCAGTGCAGACTGCACGAAAGCAGTATGCTGCTTTGCGGCAAGCCTTGTGTTTGCAACAGTCAACAATATTTTTTCGTACTACTATAACGCTACGGGCAATGTATGGCTTGCGAACATTTCGTTTCTTTTCAGAGTATGTGTGTTTGCAATAGGTTTCTGCTTTATGTTCGGCAGACTCGGACTTACGGTATGGCTGTTTTTCCCGGCAGCCGAGCTTGCGACAATGATGCTGTGCTTTCTGGCAGGCTCTGTCAGGGCAAGGCTTCAAAGCCTCAATCCGTTTTATCTGATTGATGACAGTCCCGAAAAAAACGGCAGGAGTCTGTCTGTATCGGTTGAGGCGGAGCAGGAAAAAATCTGCGAGGCCAGTGAAAAAATACAGGAATTCTGCGAGGCCAACGATATGCCGCCTAAGACCTGTATGGTGGTAGGTCTTGCGGCAGAGGAGATAATGATGATAATTACAGAAAAATCTCTGAAAACAGGCAGCAATATAGATGTGCGTGTGCTCAGCAGCAATGATACGGGCATACTGAGAATACGCTCAGGCGGAGACAGATACAATCCCCTTGCTGTTCAGGACGAAAGCGATGAATATATGGGAATAAGGATGATAAAAGGACTTGCCAAAAAAGTTGACTACCAGAGTGCGCTGGGGGTTAACACACTGACAGTCGTTATATAATACGGAGGAGGAAGCATGAAACATCATATATCTAAACTTGCACTTAAACTTACGGTGGGATTTGTGACACTGGGTATTCTCATATGCGGAATAAGTTCCATCATCGGGTACACCCAGTACAAAAACAGCATAGAAAAACAGTACAATGTGACAGCGTACGATATTGCAGAGACGGCGAAGTCATATTTTGAAGACGGTGAGCTGGCATATTATGCGGAGCTTGCGACCGGATTCAAGGACGGTACGGTGAGCGAGGATGAGATAAAAGCCGCAAAGCAAAGCGACAGATACAAACAGATATATTCGGAATTTGACAATCTCAGAGAAGCTATGGGGGCAAATGATGTGTTTGCTTTTGTACTTGACAAAAAAGAACTCGAAAGCTATGACGGCGACCGCGAAAACTGGCAGCCTCTTCTGTATATGTTTGACAGTTATACGGTGCCCGAATATTCATATGCGCTGGGTGACAGAGGCGGATTCAATCCTGAATATATAACAGAACTCGGAGATATAGAGGACACGGGAGAGCAGTCCTCCAGCTATTTTGTCTCAAAGGGTGATTACGGCTACAATACGGCGGCAATACTTCCGGTGGCAGACAGCGACGGCGTTTTTGCAATGATTGCAGTGGAGATACCTATGGTTACCCTTGAGTCGACACTCAGGATGTATATATTAAATGCGATAATGGTTACAATACTCGTGATACTGGTTGTGATTGCAGTATACCTGGTTTATCTGTTTACAAAAGTTGTACGGCCGATAAATACAATTGCGGCAGAGGCGGGAAGCTTTATCGAAAACGACAGCAGGATGTCGGATGCCCTGTACGGAATAAAAACAAATGACGAAATAGAATCTCTTGCAGGCAGTATTCTCAAAATGGAAAAAGACATACATGAATATATAGACAATCTCACCAGAGTGACGGCGGAAAAAGAGCGCATAGGGGCGGAGCTTGATGTTGCAAGACATATCCAGTCATCGATGCTGCCGTGCATATTCCCTGCTTTTCCCGAAAGGGATGAATTTGAAGTATATGCCACCATGACACCTGCCAAGGAGGTCGGCGGTGACTTCTATGATTTCTTCATGGTGGATGAACGCCATCTTGCAGTGGTTATGGCAGATGTTTCGGGCAAAGGCGTTCCGGCGGCGCTGTTTATGGTAATAGGCAAGACACTCATCAAAGACCATACGCAGCCGGGCAGAGATCTGGGCGAGGTGTTCTCGGAGGTAAACGATCTTCTCTGTGAATCCAACAGCGAAGGACTTTTTATTACAGCCTTTGAGGGTGTGCTTGACCTTGCTACAGGTGAATTTAACTTTGTGAATGCGGGACATGAGATGCCGTTTGTTTACAAAGGCAGCGCATTTGAGCCTTACAAAATAAAGCCGGGCTTCGTGCTTGCAGGCATGGAAGGTATGCGCTACAAATCCGGAAGCATGACGCTTGAGCCGGGAGATAAACTGTTTCAGTATACCGACGGTGTTACAGAGGCGACAGACTCTGATAACGGGCTTTACGGAATGGAAAGGCTCGAAGGTATTTTGAATAAAGTAAAAGATGATGCTCCTGAAGTGATTCTGGGCGCAGTCAAGGAGGATATTGACAGGTTTGTCGGAGATGCTTCGCAGTTTGACGATATAACCATGCTGTGCTTTGAATACACAAAGAAAATGGAGGAATAGTGATGGAAAAACTGACTCTGCCTGCTGTCACCGCAAACATAGAAAAAGTTACGGATTTTGTAAACGGTCTGCTTGAAGCTGCAGACTGTCCGCCAAAAGCAATGATGCAGATCGATGTTGCTATTGACGAACTGTTTGGAAACATTGCCAATTATGCCTACGGCAGCGGGACAGGTGATGCAACCGTCGGAGTTGAAATTACAGAGGACAGGTCTGTAATAATCACATTTACAGACAGCGGTGTTCCGTACGACCCGCTTCAGAAGCCCGATCCCGATGTCACACTGTCTGCCGAGGAGAGAGAAATCGGAGGCCTTGGTATATTTATGGTCAAAAAAACCATGGATGATATGGTCTATGAATACGCAGGAGGGCAGAATATCCTGCGCATTAAAAAATATATTTAGGGATATATTACGAGGAGGGAAGATTTATGAAACTGTTTAACAGAAAACTTTCGGCAGTAAAAGACGGGGAGCAGGTGGAAAAACTCATACTTGAGGACGGTGAGCTTGAAGCCGTAAGCGGAGGAGTGTATGAAGGAAAGGAGCTTTTATGTGAGGACTGCTTAAGACCGTACAAATTCACGAGAGGCAACTTCAACACAGAAACCCTCTGCAACGAATGCGCCATCTTAAAGTTTTTTGACAGACCCGATGGCGGAGCTGTAAAAACCCGCGTATGCAAAACCTGCGGCGTAACCTATCAGACTTCCGCGGCAGGCTTTATAAGTGATAATGAATGCTCAAGCTGCGCGGCTGCAAGCCTGTTTAGATTACGCTGAGCAAAAGCAGAGGGAGCAGGAACCCGGCAGATTCCTTTATTACTGCACATTCCTGCTCAAAAATACCTCAAACAGAACAATAAATATGATTTTACGGTGTTAATTGCCTCTGTTATCTGATATAATAGAGGCAGAATATATATTTGAAAAGGAGATGCAGTATGAGTCTTAATATAGAGAAACAGATTACGGATTCGACAGTCTTAAAACTGTCAGGCAGACTGGATACGGCTACGGCGCCTGAACTTGAGAAATGTATTGAGGAGTCTTTGGATCAGCTAGACAGTCTCGTGTTTGACTTTGCAGAGCTTGAATACATATCATCTGCGGGTCTCAGGGTTATGCTCAAAACACAGAAAATAATGAACGGCAAGGGCGGTATGAAGGTTATCAATGTTGATGACAGCATTATGGAAATCTTCGAAATCACAGGCTTTGCTGATTTTCTCACAATAGAATAGCAGTCAGACTGGATTCTTAAATTCCCGGAGGATTTTATGCTTTCGGGAAATTTTATATAAAAAACAAAAAAATGTTTTCAAAAGCGTACAAATGAGGCTAAAGTGTGGTATAATTAAAGCAAAAATAAATGAAAAGGCAGGTATTGAGTTTTGAAAAAAATATGCACCATTGTTACAGCATTAATATTATTAGTATCTTTGTTTCCTTTTGAGGCTTTTGCAGGGACAGGAAAAAGCCCGTTCATATCGGGAACATATACACATTCCTCCGTGTTTGACGGCATGAATATCTACAACGGTATAGATGTGTCGGAGCATCAGAAGACAATTGACTGGCAAAAGGTCAAAGCCGCAGGCGTTGACTTTGCCATAATCCGGGTTGCAGGCAGGGGATACGGCTCGGGAAGTCTGTATGAGGATAAATATTACAGGCAGAACCTGCAGGAAGCCATTGACGCAGGCATCAAAGTGGGAGTATATTTTTTCTCGCAGGCGGTTACAGTCAAAGAGGCTGAGGAGGAGGCCGACTATATTCTTTCGAGGATAAGCGGATACAACATCACTCTCCCTGTCATATTTGACTTTGAGTTCGGGACAAACTACAGAGTAAATGCCCTCAAATTCAAAACAACAGAGTGCAAGACAGCCATAACCAATATGTGTACGGCGTTCGGCGCCAAGGTCAAAGCAGCCGGCTATAAGCCTATGGTATATGCAAATCTTGTGACCTTTAACGGATATATGTATCCCCAGAAGATAATATCGGCAGGCTGTGATCTGTGGCTGGCGCAGTACAACACTTCTGCGGATCTTACATACAGCTACTGCTGCTGGCAGTACACAAGCTCAGGCAGCGTCAGCGGCATATCGGGAAGGGTGGACTGCAACTTCTGGTATGACAGCGGCAAATACTTTGACGGACAGACTCCGGACAGTGATAACGACAAAGACGATGATGACTCCGAGCCTGCGGTTGGCAAGGTTACGGGAGTTGCACTCAAAACAAGGACAACCTCGTCCGTAACTCTTGAATGGGACAAGGTATCAGGCGCAGACGGCTACTACATATACAGAGCCGATTCCTACGGCGGCACCTACAAAAAAATCGGAAGCACGACAGATACCCGGTACCAAAATACAGATCTGACACAGGGCAGAGAATACTACTACAGGATATATGCGTACAGGGGAAGTGACAGGGGCAGCGCCTCATCAAAATTCGCTGCGACGGTAAAGCCCAAATACGACAGATACGGCACTACAACCGAAAAAGACATAAGAATAAGAACTCATGCGGGGACTTCATACAACACCGTTACATATGTCGGCAAAAACAAACAGGTGACTATACTTGCAAGCACAAAGGATTCTTCGGATCATACATGGTACAGGGTAAAATACACCTATGGCGGCACCACTTACAGCGGATATATGATTAAGGACTACTTTACAATTACCAAAAAAGGCACCACAACAGCTGCACTTAACATGAGAAAAGGCGCCGGCACATCATACGGCGGGATAACAGTCATACCTAAAGGCAAAACTCTTGTGATTTACAGCAGCAAAACGGTAAGCGGCGTCACATGGTATCAGGTTAAGTACAAGGTTTCGGGCGTTTACAAAACAGGCTGGATAAGCGGCAGCTATATCAAAGCGCTTAATCTGTAAGTTTAATCCGGTTGCCATGAAGGCAAATTAAATATATAATATAGGTAATTTATTTGAGAATGAGAGGTCAGGCTTGTGAAAAAACTACTTGCAATACTGTTATCACTTACGGTGGTATTTACAATGATTCCTGCAGGAGTGTATGCAGATGAGACAGGCAACAGGCAGCAGAGCGGTCAGGAGACGGGAGAGGATGTCAAACCCGATATAGATCCGGACACAGTGCATCTTAACGGCGTTACTGATAAAGCGCCGGATGTATCATATGATGCAGCCATCACCTTTGCAGACACAACCTACTATTACAGGAGCATTTCAGATGCAGTAAACGACGCCATTGCAGACGATGTTGTGACGCTGCAGAGAAATATCGCGCTGTCTGAAAACCTGTATCTTTATACAGAGGTTCCTGTGACATTGGACCTTGCGGGGCAGACTGTAACCTGCGGCAGCAGCAGAGTGTTCACAGGCTATGACGGAACTAAAACATACAGCAGTGACATCACATTTACGGACACCGCAGGCGGAGGCAAAATATATGCCACGTCAAATCAGGTTGCGGTATATGTTTCAAACGGCAGATTTACATTTTCGGGAGGCTCGATAGTAAACACATACAGCCCCGAAAAGGGAGGAGCCTACGGTATTTATGCCAAGAGAAATTCAGAAGTTAATATAACGGCAGGATCCGTACGTGCCGAAACAGCGGTTATGGCGTGGCCTGCAACAGTAAACGTCACAGGCGGTATACTGCAGGGTACGTATCAGGCGGGACTTCGCGTCAACGGAGATGAGGAGACGCAGACAGGCGCTGTTGCAAACATATACGGCGGCTACATATCGTGCTTTGATTATGCGGGAATATACGGTGATGACGGTGCGACCGTCAATTTCTATGGCGGGTATGTATACGGCAAATACGGCGTATACATTTACGACAAATCGGAGGTTACGGTAAATGGCGGGGACATACAGGGCCGTGACGCTTCAGCCGCAATAGCACGCAAAAGCAAGCTTATACTTAATGAAGGAACACTTGAAGGCTCGGTAATAACCGAGTATGAGGGAGCAACATTTGTAATGAACGGCGGCAGCGTTCAGACCACCGGCAGTGATATTGCGGTTATGGGCAATGCAGAGGAAGGACATGGCGGCGTTACAATAGTGATAAACGGAGGTACAGTTTCATCTGAAGCCACAGCTCTTTATCTGCCTCAGTCGGGAACCACCACAATCAAAGGCGGCAGCATTACAGGCGCTGCGGGAATAGAAATCAAATCAGGCAGACTCGAAATATCCCCTATATCGGATGATGCGCTTACAATAGAGGCTCTGGGAACTCCGTATTCGGGAGGCACACCGGACTCAAACCTTAACAATGAGGACGGAGCCGCAGTTGCTGTTACGGGAGATGCCGCATATTCGGGAGATATAGATGTCACTGTTTCCGGCGGCACATTTAACAGTGCTTACGGTATGGCATTCTGGGCATATAACCCTGACGGCAGCCGCTGCATCAGAAATATAGACATATCAGGCGGCATATTTACAGGGGGCAAATACAATTCCAAAAAATATTCGGCGTGCGCGGCATATAACGCCAAGGGCTTTGTCAGAGGCGGCAGCTTCAGTACAGACCCGGCGGCCTTTGTTTCCAGAGGCTGTGTTTCCGGGAACTCCGGCAATTATTTTGATGTCAGCAGCGGAGTAGTATTCAAGGGCGAAAAATCAGACATTTCAACCGATGCGGTAACGGGAAACACAACCAGAACAATTACCAGAACGGGAGCAGATGCAGCCTCAAACCCTGTGCAGCAGATTACAATGACGGTTACGGACAAGACAGGAGCAAATGTAAAAACAATAACCGAAACCTCATATGAATACGAAAAAAACATACTGACAGAAAAAATTACAGCGACTAAGAACGAAACATCATCAGAGGCGAAAGTCCGTATCAAAGGTGATATTACAGAGGAGGCCGTAGCGGATGCAAAGGCTCTGCTCAAAGAATCAGAGCTTGAGCTTGTCTCAACCGGAGGCGGCAGCGTGCTGCAGATAATAGGGCTCTGTACGGATCAGAAATCCCTTGCCGTTAAAAAACCGGTGTTTAATTCCATCATACAGACAGGTACTGTTGAAGTTCAGACAGCAGACGGTACATACAGGTTTACCGCGGAGGAAATGCAGCTTATAGCCGACAAAGCATCAGGTGACAGCATAACGCTTTCATCTGAATCGGCAGAAATCATCAGGCAGCAGCGCATAGACAAAGCCAAGGCCGCAAAGCCTGCGATTGCCTCAATAAGCAAGAAAAATTCACTGGTAACAGTTAAATGGAACCCGAAATCGGGTGTTGACGGCTACATACTCAAACTTATAACAGGCGGCAAAACATACACCGAAAAAATAACGGATGCGGACACTTCGGAATTTACTTTCAGCCAGGAGGTCACCAAAGCCTACAGAGTCAGGGTTGCTTCCGTTACAGAGGTTGACGG